>USEV01000074.1 GCA_900553825.1 uncultured Eubacteriales bacterium | reverse complement strand
TAAGAGACAGGTCCATGAGCGCGACGGACGCAATCTGCCCTTCCGCGGGCTTGGAGCCCTCGCGCCTTTCGAAGTTGCGCGTGGTGTGACGGATGGAAAAACCGTTGTTGCAAGGCACATCGCCCGCACCGAAGCAGGGGCCGCAGAAGCAGGGTTTGACCACTGCCCCGCTCTCGATGAGGGAGGATATGTATCCGTTTCTGACAAGTGCGAGGTTCGCGGGCTGACTGCCGGGATAGACGGTGAGGTTGAACGCGCCGTCGCCCACGCTCTTGCCTTTGAGAATGTTGGCGGCGGTTGCGATGTTGTCGTAGGTGCCGCCCGCGCAACCCGCTATGACACCCTGGGAAACATACACCTTGCCGTCCTTGATTTTGTCGGTGAGGCGGAAGCCGCCCTTCTTGAGCCCGAGCAACCTGCAGCCCTCTTCCTCCGCCTCGGAGAGCACCCTCTCGGGGTCGGCGATGACTTCGGAAAGTCTGACTGCGTTGGAGGGATGGAACGGGAGCGCTATCATGGGCTCGACTTTGTCGAGGTCGATGACGATGCCCGCGTCGTACATCGCGCCCTCCGCGGGAGCGAGCTTTCTGTATTCGGCATCTCTGCCGTATGCGGCGAGATATTCTTTCACCTTGTCGTCGGTGCACCACACGGAGCTCAGGCACGCGCTTTCGGTCGTCATGACATCGATGCCGTTGCGGTACTCGACGGGCAACGCCGCGATGCCCTCGCCCACGAATTCCAAGACGGCGTTTTTGACAAAGCCCTGTTTGAAGGTTGCGCCGATGAGCGCAAGCGCGACATCCTGCGGGCCGACGCCCTTTCGCACCCTGCCTCTGAGCTCAACGGCGATGATTCTGGGATACGCTATGTCATAGGTGCGTTTGAGCAGCTGTTTGACGAGCTCCGGGCCGCCCTCGCCGATTGCCATGGTGCCGATTGCGCCGTAGCGGGTGTGGCTGTCGCTGCCGAGAATCATTCTGCCGGGTGCGGCGAACATCTCGCGCATATAGCTGTGTATGACCGCGACATTTGCGGGGACATAAATGCCGCCGTACTTTTTCGCCGCCGAGAGCCCGAAGACATGGTCGTCCTCGTTGATGGTGCCGCCCACCGCGCAAAGGCTGTTGTGGCAGTTGGTGAGCACATACGGGACGGGGAAACTCTCCAATCCGCTTGCCCTTGCGGACTGAATGATGCCGACATAGGTGATGTCGTGCGAAGCCATGGCGTCGAAGCGCAGGCGAAGAGCCGACATATCCCCGGAAAGGTTGTGCGCGGCGAGAATGCCGTGAGCGATTGTGCCCTTGACATCGGCGTTTGCGCAGCTGTCCGACTGGACAAGGCGCCCGCCCTTAAAACACATCTTTTGATTGAAAAGCGTTATCATATTAAACCTCGTACGAGCTCGATTATATAATACTTGCGCGTGATAGTCAATCAAAGACGGGAAGCGCGTCGAGAAATACGCCGTTCAAAAAGCCGCCGCACGGGGCGACGGCAGACGGCGCTTGAAAAACTCGCGCTCCGAAAGCGCGGCGCGCGGCGGTGAAATCCGCTTCATTCGGCCGCAAGTTCGAGGGTGAGATAGGAAAAAGTGTACTCGTTGAAAGGTCTTGTGACCCGAAGCACGAACCCCTGCTTCTGCAGGTTGGCAAGCGATGCGGCGTTGTCAAACTGCACCACGGCGCACAGCGTGCACGGCGCAAGCTCTCTGCGCGCATAGGCTATGACCTCTCCGCAAAGCGTCGAGGAAACGCCCTGCCCGCGCACTCTCGCCGCAGTCATAATGCCGCTGAACTCAAACCACTTTCCGCCGCTTTCGTCGCCGCACACCTCGGCAAGTTTTTTGCCGTATTCGGCGTCGCGGTCAACCGCACAGGTTGCGACCAAAGCCCCGTCGAGGTATGCCCCGAACATGGAGCCATTGCGGAGTACGCCGGAAAGCTCCTCGGGGGTGTAATTCAGGAAAAAGAGCTTGTTCGCAAGCGCCTCGCGCTCGCTTTCGAGGAAATTCCGGACCTCGTCGTAGGCGGTTTCGTCAAGCAGTCGAATGTCGAGCTTTTCGCGCGGGATACGCACCCGTTCAATCGTCTTCGACATCAGTTTCCCCGTCCTCGCCGCATAGCACTCCGAGAACGAATAAGCGGGTTTAAGCACGAATTTTTCGAGGATAAACTCCGGATAGTAGCTCAACTTGGATTTCCGCAACCCTTCGAGCCCCATGTCCTCCTGGCGGTTTATGTAGGTGCAGGAGGCAAAGTTTCTCGCCGCGAATTCGTGGGCGAGGAAGGTGTACGCCCCTTCGTAATCCGTGTCCGCCTTTTCGTACATCTCGATGCCCACGCCCGTGGGTGAGATTTCGCCGATGGCGATGCCGACGAGCTTGCCGTCAACGCGCAGAACATCAGCGACAAGCTCCCCGCGGAGGGCGGCTTCTATCCACCCGCGCGCGATTGCCCGCTCTCTCTCCGCGCTCTCCTCCGCGCTGCCCTCGAACGAATGCGCGGCAAGCCATTCCCGCTCGAATTCGACTATGTCGGGAATGTCCTCCCTGACGAGCTTTTCCACGGTGTGGGAGTAGGTCTTGGTGAATTTTGCGATGTGGTTGCGCTTTGCGTGGTAACGCTTGCCGGCGAGGGAGATGAAGTCCTCCGCCCTGTAAACATATTCCCCCCAGTCGCGGTGGGTGTAGACATAATAACCGCCGTATGTCGCATTGACGAACTCCTCCGTGCAGAACGCGAACATCGCGGAATCGGGCAGCGCGGCGACCGCGTCGGTCACGCTGACGCCGCTGCCGGTTTTGACGAGAGGGGGCCAGTAGTAGGTGTCGCCGTCCAGGCGGGCGCGCAGATACAGGACATCGCCGTGCACCAGGTATTCGCCCTCCGAGAACCACACGAGAAATGCGTAATAGGAATAATCGCTGCCGGTGTACGAACTGCCCTGCAAAAATTCCTTGAGAATGGGTTTCAGTTCCTCACAAAAAGGTTGAAACCTGTCAAGCGGCAGCTTTTGAACGACGGATGACATATTACCTGCCTTTGTCCTTTTTTTCGGGGGGACTGAAAGTCTCGACGGTGGCGAAAGCGCACTTTTCGGAGAGCACGGCAAGCACCGCGCGGGAGTCGTCGCGCCTGAGGTTGAGCCTGAAAACGGTCTGCTCGCCCGAGGGCTTGCACCATGCGACGAACACCTCGTCCGTCACCGCGTTGACGGAAATCGTCCTCACCTCGTCGTAAGGCACCTTGTCGAAAAAGACCGCGATGACGACGGAAATGCCGTCGTCCTTGAGCGTATAACGGCTGTTGAAGAGGAGCAGAAGCGCGAATATGTCGATGAGTGCCGCCGCCGCAAGCGACACCGAAGCGATTGCGACATTGGTGGTGGCAAAGTGCGCGACTTTGCCGGAAATCATGACGATGTCGAGCGCGATTATGGCAAGCCCGAGCAACGCGACAAGCGCGATGAGCATGGTTTTGACATATCCGAAAAACATCAGATACCTTTTCATCTCATTCCTCATCCCCGTCGACGCGGACGGCGTCGGTCTGGTTCTGCGCGCGGTAGCCGAATTCGACGGTGTTGACGACATTCGCGGCGTCGGTGTAGAAGCTCAGACCGTTCATCTTGTAGTAGCCGACGAGCTCAATCGCGCGGAACAGGAAGTAGTTGATCGCGGGTATGACGACAACGACGAGCCCGAAGGTGGGAATCGCCATTGCGGAAATCAACGCCATCGACGCAAAGAAGGTGATTGTGAACGCCTTCATCAGTCCTTTGATGTTGACCTTGACCGAGCGCAGGCTGCGCCCGAACGAGGTGTAGTAGCTCTCCCCTTTCACGAAGAGGAGGCGCGGCAGCCAGCCCGCGAAGAAGCACGCGCGCAGGCCCAGGACGGCGATGATGATGACGAGCATGACCGGGAACGCGAAGATGCCGATGCCGATGAACAGCCCGGCAAACAGCAACGCGCCCACCACGAGCAAAGCGATGTCTATGGGCAGGGATATGAGCAGCCTGCACAGCGCGAATTTAAGCGCCTGACGGAAGTTGAGCGCGGCGGACGAGGCAAGACCTATCCGCATATTCGAGGACATGAGTTTGTCGATGGCGTAGGAAGTGGGATAGTAGCTCAGAGTCACCAGGAATGTGTAGAGGGCGTAGAGGAATATGAGGCAGATGACGAGCGCGGCGACAAGCCCGCCGGCATCGCCCACCGCCCGTATGAGCATGAGGCAGTCCTTGCCCGCCTCGGTGATGAAGGAGCGTATGCTCACGCCGCCGTCCAGGAAGGCGTTGACCTCGCCGGAGAGTTCGCCGTAAGCGGTTGCGACCTGCGGCTCGACCGCGAGCGCGTCGAAAACGGGGATGAGAATCGCCGCTCCGATGCACGCCGTGATGAGCAGTGTGAGCAACACCCACAAAAAGATTTTCAGCACATACCCCATGTTGGAAAACAGCAGGGAGATTGAGTACTTGAATTCCATATTCCTTCTCCATGCGGGGTTTGAAGTGTTCAAACCGCGCAGTAAAACCTATTTTTCGTCGTTTCGGTAGATTTCCTTGTTCCTCTTGCGCGAAACGCGTTTGGACCAGATGTCCGTCTTTTGCAGGTCCATCCTCTCGGTGCCGGTGACATCGTAGAAGTTGACATACATCATGGTTATGTAGTAGGGCAAAACCACCGCAAACGCAAGCCCGTCGAGGACGACGCGCGCGGCGGTGGAATCGGTGAGTCCGCCCACCAGGAACATGACCGCCTGGAAGGGAACGACCGCCACCAGCATCGTGATTGCGGAGGAGAATACCCTGCCGCTCATCTGTCGCCAGCCCATCTTGAAGGCGTCGCGGCTGCGCAGTCCCGTGTGCAGCATGAAGGGCGGCCAGAGCTGTATCGAACAGCAGAACACCAGCACTGTCTCTTATACACATCTGACGCTGCCGACGATAAGGCTC
>USEV01000073.1 GCA_900553825.1 uncultured Eubacteriales bacterium | reverse complement strand
CGCGAGACCTCCGCCGACGACGGTGACCGTTTTCATTCCGCCTTCGGCGTGTTCGCCGCGTTTTCGGGCGGTGTCGCCGCTTCGCGGTGTCCGCAGTCGCGGTTCATGCACACATACACCTTCTTGTCGTCACGCCCGCTCGCGCGCATGGCTCCGCCGCACTTGGGACAGAGCTTGGGCGCGGGCAGATCCCAGGTGGTGAAATCGCACTTAGGATAGTTGTCGCACCCGTAGAAAACCTTGCCCGCACGGCTCGTCTTCTTGACGACATTCCCGCCGCACTTGGGACACTTTGCCACCACTTCCACAATGCGCTTGATGTTCTTGCACTCGGGATAGTTGGGGCACGCAAGGAACCTGCCGTACCTGCCGTCCTTTATCACCATCTTGGCGCCGCACTTGTCACAGATGACATCGCTCTCCTCGTCGGGGAGTCTGCCGCCCTCCCCCGACTTGTACGCGCGGTCGATGAAGCGCTGAAGCCTGGGATAGAACGCGCCGATGAGCTCCTGCCACTGCTGACCGCCCATCGCGATTTTGTCGAGCGCGCCCTCAAGCCTCGCCGTGAAGTTGAGGCTCATGATGTCGGGGAAATTGTGCTCCATGTATTCGCACACGATTTCGCCGAGCTGCGTGGGCTTGATGTACTTGTTCTCCTTTTCCGTGTACTCGCGCTTTGCCAGCACCGAGATGATGGAAGCGTAAGTGGACGGACGACCGATGCCATTTTCCTCCATGGCCTTGACGAGCGTCGCGTCGTTGTAGCGCGCGGGAGGCTTGGTGAACTTCTGCTCCCCGGAGATGTCGTCCAGCACGAGCTTCTCACCCTCGTTGAGGTCGGGGAGAATGTCGAGCTCGTCCTGTTTGTCCTCGCTGTCGTCCGTCGTGGTGTACACCGCGGTGAAGCCCTTGAACTTCACGCTCCTGCCCTTGACGACAAACCCGGGACGCTCCTCCGCGCCCTCGCCGACGATGTGCACGCGCATGGTGTTGAAAAGCGCGCTTTTCATCTGAGAAGCGAGATAACGCTCGTAAATGAGCTTATAAAGTCTGAATTGGTCGCGGTCGAGCTTTCCCTCGAGGGACTTAGGAGTGCGCGAGAGAGAGATGGGACGGATGGCTTCGTGAGCGTCCTGGGCACTCTCGCTGGTCTTGTAGACATTGGGGGTTGCGGGGGCGTACTCCTTGCCGTAGTTGTCGCGGATGAAGTTGAGCGTCGCGGCGGCGAAATCCGGCGAGACGCGCACGCTGTCCGTCCTGATGTAGGTAATGAGCGCGTGCAGACCTTCGCCCTCGACATTGACGCCCTCGTAGAGCTGCTGCGCCACGCGCATTGCCCTGTCGGCGGACATCCCGAGCTTGTGGTTGGCCTCCTGTTGCAGCGTGCTGGTGGTGAAAGGAGGCGCGGGTTTTGCCGTGCTGACGCCCTTTTTCACCTCGTCGACGACATAATCGAGCCCGCGCATTATGCCCAGAATCCTGTTCGCGTCCGCCTCGTTGGTTATCTTGCACTTCTCGCCGTTCAAATCGTTGAGCGCGGCTTTGAATACATTGGACTTCGTCTTTTTGACGCCCTCTTTCAGGAGGTACGCAAATATGTTCCAGTACTCCTCGGGAATGAAGGAACGGATTTCGTTCTCGCGGTCGACAATCATTTTGAGCGCGGCGGACTGCACCCTGCCGGCGGACAGACCCGACTTCTTGCCCGCCTTGATCTTGCGGGAAAGAATGGGGGAAATCTTGTAGCCGACGAGCCTGTCGAGCACCCTGCGCGCCTGCTGCGAATCCACGAGATTCATGTTGATTTCCCTCGGCGACTCCATGGCGGCACGGACGGCTTTGGGCGAAATCTCGTTGAACTCTATGCGCACCTTGTCGCCGGTGATGCCGAGCGTGTTCTTGAGGTGCCAGCTTATTGCCTCGCCTTCGCGGTCGGGGTCCGTCGCGAGATAGACGACATCGTATTTCTTGACCGCCTGCGACAGCTTCTTTATGGTCTCCTCTTTGTCGGGAGTGACCACATACTGGGGCTTGAACCCGTGTTCGATGTCGATACCCAATGTCCTTTGCGGGAGGTCGCATACATGACCTCTCGAGGCAAGCACGGCGACATCGCCACCCAGATATTTCTGGATTGTCTTTGCCTTGGAGGGGGACTCGACTATGATGAGTTGTTTCATTTTATCTCCTTTCAGCACAAGCTGTAATAGTTCCCACCCGACTGGACGAGCGCACCCGCGAGCTCGAGGTTGACGAGCACCGTCGAAAGCTCCGACGCGGTGAGCCCCGTTTCGTCCAGAATCTCTTCAAAGTGTTTCTCGCCGTCGTGCAGGCATTCCAGCACGGCGGTTTCGGTGAGGTCGTATTGCACCGCCTCTTCGGGTTCGCGCGCGACGCTACCGATGCGGTAGTATTCGAGCACATCCTCGGGACACAGCGTCAGCGCGTGCGGCATACTCCGCAAAAGGCTGTTGGTGCCGCGGCTCTCCGGTGAAAAGATGTTGCCCGGGACGACAAAGAGGTCCTTGCCCTGTTCCACGGCGGTGTTGGCGGTGATGAGCGACCCGCTCTTTTCCGCCGCTTCGGGGAGCAGAACTCCCCTCGCGAGCCCGCTTATCACCCTGTTGCGCTCGGGGAAACGGAACGGCATGGGGTGAGTGCCCGCGGCGTATTCCGAAACGATGAGCCCGCCCGAGGACAGTATGCCGTCGTAGAGAGCGCGGTTTTCGGCGGGATAACACACATCCACCCCGCACCCGAACACCGCAATCGTGGGTGCGCCGCTCTCCACGCACGCCCTGTGCGCCACGCTGTCTATGCCCCGCGCGAAACCCGACACCACCACGATGCCGGCGCGTGCGAACTCCCTTGCGAAATCGTCCGCTATCCTCGCACCGTAACGCGTCGGCCTTCTCGTTCCGACGATTGCGATGGAAAAACTCTTCAACAGCGCGGCATTGCCCTTAAAAAAGAGCGCCACGGGCTTGATGTCGATTTCCGAAAGCGTCTCGGGATACTCGTCGTCGAGATATGTCACCCAGCCTATGCCCTTTGCGGCGAGGGAATCGAAATAGCTTTCGCGCTCGTCCACGAAACGGAAAAAGTCCGTTGCGCTCTCCCCGAGAGCGGCGGTCACCTTCTGCCGCAACTCCTCCCTGAGGAGCGCGGACGGCAACGCGCCGAAGGAGAGGAGAATCTCCTTCCGCTTGGGCGTCAGCTTCTCGAGCCTCTGAAGTGCGATAAGCACGGCGGAATCTATGTCGCGGCCGTTCATACAAGCTTCCTTTCGGTGTTGCGGTACTGTATAGCCTCGGCAAGATGCTTTGGCAATATACTCTCTTCTCCGTCGAGGTCGGCAATGGTGCGCGCGACTTTGAGTATGCGCGTCGTCGCCCTCGCCGTCAACCCCATTTTGTCGAAGGCGCGCTTGAGAATCCTTTCGCCCGCCTCGTCAATTTTGCAGAACTCCTCGAGCTCCCTCGCGCCCATCTGGGAGTTGGTGGCAATTCCCCTCCCCGCAAAACGCCTGCGCTGAATGTCGCGCACGCGCTCCACTCTCTCGCGTATCGAGGCGGAATCCTCCGCCTTGTCGCCGCCTCGGAGCTCGGCGTACTCCACGCCGTCCACTTCGACCTGCAAATCTATCCTGTCGAGCAACGGTCCGCTGAGCTTCGCCAGATACGAATGTATCTGCGCCGCGGTGCAGCGGCAGGCTTGCGTGCGCGACCCGTAGTTGCCGCAGGGGCAGGGGTTCATGCTCGCAACCAGCATGAAGTTGGCGGGATATTCCACCGAACGCATGACGCGCGCGACGGACACCTTCTTGTCCTCGAGGGGCTGACGCAGGGTTTCCAGCGCACGGCGGGAATATTCCGGCATCTCGTCGAGAAAGAGCACCCCGTTGTGCGCAAGGCTGACCTCGCCCGGACGCGCCTTCGCGCCGCCCCCTATGAGAGCGGGCACCGTCGCCGTGTGGTGAGGCGACCTGAACGGCCTCACCGCCACTATGCCTTCTGCGGAATCCAGCGTGCCCGCGACGGAGTGTATCTTGGTCACTTCCACCGCCTCGTCGAAAGTCATGTCGGGCATAATCGTCGGCACGCATTTCGCAAGCATGGTCTTGCCTGCGCCGGGAGGTCCCGACATCAGGATGTTGTGCCCGCCCGCAACCGCGATTTCCAACGCGCGTTTTGCGACCGCCTGCCCTTTCACATGGCAGAAATCGGAGTCGTAATGCCTCGTCTTCACCACGGTGTCGAAGCCGCGCACGGGGACGGGCTCCGCGGGCGCTCCGTTCAGAAAATCCACGACATCGGCGAGTTTGCCGAATGCGTAGACATTTATGCCTTCGATATACGCCGCTTCCGCCGCGTCGTCGGCAGGCAAGATGAAATTGCGCTCGCCCCTTTGCATTGCGGATATGATGAGCGGCATGACGCCGTTGATGTGCCTTATCGAGCCGTCGAGCGCAAGCTCACCCGCCATGACGAAATCCTTGTAACGCCTGCCCGTGACGCATTCCGTACACACGAGAATGCCCACCGCGATGGGCAGGTCGAGCAGCGAACCTTCCTTTTTGATGTCTGCGGGCGCGAGGTTGACGGTGATCCTCTTCATCGGGTACAGAAAACCGCTGTTGCGGATTGCGGCGCGCACCCTCTCCTTGGATTCCTTCGTAGCCGTCGAGGCAAGTCCCACGGTTTCGACGGTGGGCAGGCCGCTGTTGACATCCACTTCGACGCTGACTGCGTAGCCGTCCAACCCCTCCAACGCATAACTTTTGACACTCGCGAGCATACAAACCTCGTAAACGGGAAATTACAGTAAGTCTATCACACGCGAAAGCAAAACGCAACACCTTAAAGCAACCTCGGACAATTTATAGTCGCGCGCGCACGCGGGCGCGAGAGCGCGTTTCGCGCACGCGCTTTGCCACGCGGATATTGCGCGAATTTTTGCGTTTATAT
>USEV01000072.1 GCA_900553825.1 uncultured Eubacteriales bacterium | reverse complement strand
GATTTCCAAAGAGCGTCGGTGAACGGGATGTATCCCGTTGCGGGCAGCCAACCGGCGAATTCGAAGACGAGGAAGAACACCACGCCGACGAGCGCGCCGCCGAACAGACCGCCGACGAACCCCGCAACCGTCTTTTTGGGGCTGATTGTGGGACAGAGTTTCTTGCCGCCGACAAGGCTCCCCACCCAGTACGCAAAGGTGTCCGCGCCCACGGGGAGGAAGATTGCGAACGGTATGACATACACTGCGGAAAACCTCATTGAGAGCACCCAGGCGAGCGAGACGAGCGCGCCGGGATACACCGTCACGAACACGGTTGCGAAGAGGTCTTTTGCGGTGTTGCGTTCGGGGTCGGCGAAGGTGAACACGATAAGCGATGCGACGACCGACGCTCCGAACGAGATGATGAGCCCGAGATACCCCTGTCCGAGGAAGTGCTCGGTGAGGTAGATTGCGGGATAGCACGAGAGGAGATAAACGGCGAGCGGAACGCGGAAGAGCTTGAAGCCCGCCTCCTGCATGCAGAAATACATCTCACGGGTTGCGATGACCAGCAGAACCCAGATGAACAGGTCCAGGAAAATCTGCCCGTATTCGACGAAATAACTCACGGCAAAGAGTCCCACGAGAAGCGCAATCAGAAAGCCTGCGGTTACCGTTCTTTTCAGCATATCCTCTCCTTGGTGCGGCTTTACGCACCGAATTTGCGTCGGCGTGCCGCGAAATCCGCAACCGCCGCATCCACATCTTCCGCCGTGAAGTCCGGCCACAGTTTGTCCGAAAAGTAAAGCTCGGAATATGCGGATTGATAGAGCATGAAGCCCGAAAGCCTCTTTTCTCCCCCGCTTCTGACTATGAGGTCGAGAGGGGGAAGCCCCGCGGTCGAAAGCTCGCTTTCAAACGAGGCAGTGGTGATTTCGCCTCTGGCGGCGGCTCTTTTCGCCGCGTTGACGATGTCCTCCCTGCCGCCGTAGGCGAGTGCTACGACGAGCGTGAAGCCGTCGTTTCCCGCCGTCCTGCGCTCGACATCCTCTATGCTCCCGAGGAGCCTGTCGCCAAGGCGTTCACGCTCGCCTATATAGCGCACGCGGTACGGTCCGCGGTAGGAATCGTTCCACTCCGCGACGACTTTTGCTATCGCCTGGATTTCCTCGTCGGGACGCGCGAAATTCTCGGCGGAAAAGGCGTAGACGGTGGCGGCTTTCACCCCGAGCTCCGCAGTGTGCTCAATCACCCGTTGCATGGCTTTTGCGCCCTCTGCGTAACCTGCGGTGCGCGGCAATCCGCGGCGTTCTGCCCACCGTCCGTTGCCGTCCATTATATAGCCGATGTGCGCGGGAAGCATCAGACGGAAAGGATCTCCTGCTCCTTGTCGCGGGTCAGCTTCTCGATGTCTTCGATTTGCGCGGCGAGGCGCTTGTCGACATCGGCTGTGAAGTCCTTGAGGTCGTCCTCGGTGATTTCGGAGCTCTTTTCCAGCTTCTTGAGGGCGTCGATTGCGTCTCTCCTGGCGTTGCGGAGGACGATTTTCGCGTTTTCGGAATTCGCTTTCAGGTCCTTGACGAGGGATTTTCTCCTCTCCTCGGTGAGCTCGGGGAAGATGAGGCGGATTACATTGCCGTCGTTGTTGGGAGTGATGCCGATGTTTGCGGCAAGGATTGCCTTTTCGACATTTTTGAGTGCGCTCTTATCCCACACCGAGATGACGAGCAGCCTCGCCTCGGGGATGGTGATGTTCGCCATATTGTTGATGGGTGTGGGGGTGCCGTAATAATCGACGGTTATTTTGTCGAGGATGTGAGGGTTCGCCCTGCCCGCGCGGATGCTTTTGAGTTCGTTCGAGAAGTTGTGCACGCATTTTTCGCACTTTTCGTCCATCTCCTCGAAAATAAGATCGACGGAGTCGATGCCGACTGACATAATTGCCTCCTTAAAGTTTTTATATATTATAACAAACTTTTAACTTCAAGGCAAGACTAAATGAAAGAACGCACATAAGGTGCGTTCTTTTTCATAGGTGATTTTTTGTCATTTGCCGATGTATGTGCCGATTTTTTCTCCCGCAATCGCGCGGCGTATGCTGCCCTCCTCGTTGAGGCTGAACGCGATGATGGGAATCTCGTTGTCCATGCACATGGTGATTGCGGTCGTATCCATGGCTTTGAGGCCCTTGGAGATGACCTGCATATAGGTGAGGCTGTCGAATTTGACCGCTTCGGGGTTGACGCGGGGGTCGCTGTCATAGACGCCGTCGACATTCTTTGCGAGCAGCAGCGCGTTCGCGCCAACTTCCGCCGCGCGGAGTGCCGCGCCGGTGTCGGTGGAGAAATACGGATTGCCCGTTCCGCACGCAAAGATGACGATCCTGCCCTTCTCGAGGTGACGCATCGCCTTGCGGAGGATGTAGGGTTCCGCCACTTTCGTGATGGTGAGCGCGGTCTGTACCCTGACTTCCATGCCGCGCTGTTCGATGGCGTCCTGGATTGCAAGCGCGTTGATGACCGTTGCCAGCATTCCCATGTGGTCCGCGGTGCTGCGGTTCATTTTGCTGTCCGCCTGGCGTCCGCGCCAGAAGTTGCCGCCGCCAATGACGACGCCGACCTGCACGCCCATCTTTTCCACTTCGACAATCTGGTCGACGACCTTTGCGAGCTTGTCGTGGTCGATGCCCGTACCGTTTGCACCTGCGAGCGCCTCGCCCGACAGTTTGATTATGACGCGATGATATTTGGGTTTTGCCATACTCACCTCAAAAAAAAGGAACGCTTGCGCGTTCCTTCTCAAATTCATTTGAGTCCTGCCTGTGCCATGACTTCTTCAGCGAAATTGTCCTCTCTCTTTTGCAGACCTTCGCCCATCTGGTAACGCACGAAACGCCTGACGGTGATCTTTTCGCCGATGGAAGCGATTGCTTCGGTGACAAGCTGGGAGATTGTCTTGGAGGAGTCGCGGACATAGACCTGCTCCATGAGGCAAACATCCTTGTAGTACTTCTGAATCCTGCCGTCGACCATCTTTTCGATGATGGCATCGGGCTTGGGGTTGGGCTCGTTCTTCGCCTGTGCGATGAGGATTTCCCTCTCCTTTTCGAGCTCGCCCGCGGGGACCTCTTCCTTGGTGACATAGCTGGGTGCCGCCGCCGCGATGTGCATTGCGATGTTGTGCACCAGTTCCTTGAAGACGGGGCTCATTGCCACGAAGTCAGTCTCGCAGTTGACTTCGAGCAGAACGCCGATTTTACCGTTCATGTGGATATAGCTGTCAACGATGCCCTGCGACGCGATTCTGCCCTGCTTCTTTGCGGCGGACGCGATGCCTTTCTCGCGGAGGTAGTCGATTGCCTTCTCCATGTCGCCGTCGGTTTCGACGAGCGCCTTCTTGCAGTCCATCATGCCAACGCCTGTGCGCTGACGGAGTTCCATAACATCTTTGCTTGTGAATGCCATACCTTTCTCCTGTCCGTTAAACGATTATTCCTCGTCCTCGTTCTCTTTCTCCGCAATTGCCTTTTCGAGGGCTTCTTCGGGAGTGAGTATAACCTCTTCCGCAACGGGCTCTGCGGGAGCCTCGACTGCCGCGGGAGCTTCCTCGACGGGTTTGGCTTCCTCTTCCGCCTTGCCGGCGTTGAAGGACTCGCCCTGACGCGCTTCGATCACGGCGTCTGCCATGAGGGATGCAAACAGCTGAATCGCGCGGATTGCGTCGTCGTTGCCGGGGATGACATAGTCGACGAGGTCGGGGTCACAGTTGGTGTCCACGACTGCGACGATGGGGATGTTGAGCTTGCGGGCTTCCTTGACCGCGTTCTCTTCCCTCTTGAGGTCGACGACGAAGAGGCAACCGGGAAGGGTGCGCATATTCTTGATGCCGCCGAGGTTCTTTTCCAGCTGATCACGCTCTGCCTTGAGCTTGAGCACTTCCTTTTTGGGCAGCAGCTCGAACTCGCCGACGATTTCCATCTGATTGATTTTGTTCAGTCTGTCGATGCGGGTGCGGATGGTCTTGAAGTTGGTGAGAGTGCCGCCGAGCCATCTCTGGTTGATATAGAACATATCGCAACGCTCGGCTTCCTGTTTGATTGCGTCCTGAGCCTGCTTCTTGGTGCCGACGAAAAGGACGGATTTGCCCTCTGCGGCAACGCTCTTGACAAACTGGTACGCGGCTTCGACATGATCGACGGAAATGGAAAGGTCGATGATGTGAATGTCGTTTCTGGTGGCGTAGATGTACTTCGCCATCTTGGGGTTCCAGCGCTTGGTCTGGTGACCGAAGTGCACGCCTGCTTCGAGCAGGGCTTTCATTGTTGTGACTGCCATACAGTCCTCCTTGATTTGTTTTTACCTCCCCCGATTTCGACGCGCCGGATACCTTTCGGAACAGCCCGCGCTCCACCGGGGTGTGCGGTGCAAGTGGGATTATATTATATAACTAAACTTTTTGCAAGGAAAATGTTGCAAATTCTTTTGCGCGGACGAAAAAATTTTCGCCCGCGTGAAAGACCGCCCCTCGGGCTCACTTCTCCTCGCCGTCTTCTTCGCTTTCGTCCAGTGCGTCGACCTCTTTCATGAACTCATCGAACACCTTTTCGAGCAGTGCATCATCCTCGATTGCCTTGAACACATCGCCCTCTTCGCCCTCGACGATTTCGTAAATCAGCACTTCGTCGTCGGCGATGTCGGGAAGCTCCTCGACGGGTTTGAGCACGACAAACCACTTGTCGTCGACATCGAGCGTGGCGAGGTGGTAAAACTCTTCGTCGCAGTCGCGCTCCTCGTTGTAGAGCACGATTATATCGTCGTCTTCATCCATTTTGTTCTGGTCGTCGAAAAAGTCTGCCATAATAACTCCTTTGGCACTGTCGCGCCTCATCAATATATCATAACCCGTTCGGGCGCCTGCCGTCAAGGTAGGATTGCAAAATTATAGTCGCCGCCACTTTGTCGATGACCTTTTTGCGCTTGTCGCGTCGCACATCCGCGTCG
>USEV01000071.1 GCA_900553825.1 uncultured Eubacteriales bacterium | reverse complement strand
TCATAGAGTATCTCGCGCTGTGCCGCCGCCGTGTTTGCCGCCGCCAGCTTCGCCAGCTTGACATCAAGGTCGTTCGCGCTGTCGAGCAGGTCGTAGTAGTTGCGGGCGTAGACGCCTTCCATCTCGTTCATATATTCCGCCCGCAGTTTGTTCATGTTCTCGCTGTACACCAGCGCCACGGAAAGCCCGGCTATCGCGCCGACGACGACCGCCGCCGTCAGTCCGCCCGCCACCGCCTTTGCGGTGCGCCTGGCTTTTGCGCGCTTGCGGGGATGTTCCCTCTCCTCCGCGGGAGCGGGAGCATCCGTGTTCACTTCGACAACTCTTTTTACCTCTTTCTTTTTCATGTTACCTCCGATTGCGCTTTCACGCTCAGCAGAAATTGTGTTCGCCGATGACGAGCTTGACGGGGCGGGAAAGCATCCACGCCGAAGTCGCCGTCCTGGGGTTGTAGTAGAACAGACACCCGTAGGTGGGGTCCCAGCCGTTGAGGGCGTCCTGTGCCGCCTTCATCGCCGTGCTGTCGGGCGAGAGGTTTATCTGCCCGTCTGCAACGCAGTCGAACGCGCCCGCCTGATAGACCACCCCGGCGATGGTGTTGGGGAAAGACGAGCTCTTGACGCGGTTGAGCACGACAGCCGCGACCGCAACCTGCCCGACATACTCCTCCCCCCTCGCCTCGCCGTACACGACGCGGGCGAGCAGATTGAGGTCGGAAGATGTCGAACTTCCGCCCGACGAGGTTCCGCCCGTGAGCGTCATGCCGAGCGCCGCCGCCGTGGCGGAACCGACTATGCCGTCCGCGGTGAGCCCGTTGGTGCGCTGGAACAGTTTGACCGCGCTCTCCGTCCCCGAGCCGAATATCCCGTCCACCGAGCCCGAATAATAGCCCCAGTTTTTGAGCTTTTGCTGCATGGTTCTGACATCGCTCCCCGTGCTCCCTCGTTTGAGCACGGCCGCCTCGGCGTCGCCCTCGGGCAGAGTCACCGCAAGGAGCACCGTCGCGAGGACGAGCATTATGACGACAAGAGTCAACGCCGCTTTTCTGAAAATTCCGATTTGCATAATTCCTCCGCCGCTAGTTTTTTCCCGCCCGCTGTTTTTATACGGTCGGTATAAGTTGCGAAAAAGAGTCAACAATCGTGGTATGAAAAAACGAATCCCCAAAACTCTCGTCTTTCTCGTTCTCCTCGCGGCGGCTGTCGCGGGAGCGCTTCTTCTAGCCTCGTGCAACGCAGGCGGAAAAGACAGCCCGCCAACGCACGCGGACAGCGTGGTCAGAATACATATCCGCGCCAACAGCAACACGGCGGAGGACCAGGGCGTGAAGCTCGAAGTGCGCGACGCGCTGACGGGATATCTCACCGAGGTGCTGAACGGCACCGAAGACAAGGCGGCCGCCCTCGCCGTGCTCGACGGCGAACGCGGGAACATAGCGAAAATCGCACAAGACGAGCTTTACCGCAACGGATTTGACTATAAAGTGCGCGTTGAGCTGAAAAGAGAGGTTTTTCCCGAGCGGGTCTACGACGGATATGTCTTCCCCGAAGGCGAGTACGACGCGCTCATCGTGAGCCTGGGAGAGGGCTTGGGCGACAACTGGTGGTGCGTGGCGTTTCCCCCGCTTTGCTTCGTGCCCGCGGACGGCGACGAGAAAATAGTGTACAAATCCTGGGTCAAGGAAATGCTGGAAAAAATCTTCGGTTGAAAGGGAATTCCCTCCCCCTTTCACCGCAAAAAGCCGCCCATTCACGGGCGGCTTTGTTTTTTCTGCGAGCGATTACAGGAACTTGCGCAACGCTTTGATGTTGCGGTCGTAGCTCTTCACGAGCTCCACCGCGAGCGCGGGTGCCGTGTCACCCTGTTTGGCGAGGTCGTTGATGCACTTCTGCATGCTGACTATCCCCATCTCGTAGCCCTCGATGAGCATACGCGCGATGTGCGAGGGCTCGCTGTTCATCATTGCCGACATCACGGAGCTTGCCTTGAGCACGGTCTTGGAGAGCTTGCTCCCCTCCGCCTCCTCGCGGTCCTCGGCGGAGAGCTCTTTGCCTGCCTCCTGCAGAGTGGATTCCAGGCGTTCCTTCTGCCCCTCGATGACCTTCTTGAGCTCTTCGTCGCTCACATACGGCATGATGTTGTCTATGGCGTTTTTGCCCATTGTGGTGCTGCGCACCGCTTCTTTCATGATTTTCATGGCACCCTCCGCGGCTATGTTGCGCGGATTCTCGCCCTTTTATACGCACATTTTTTCCGATTCGTCCAAAATCACCCCAAAATGCACGCCTCTTGCAATTTTCGGTATTGACTAGCACATAGTTTTGTCTTATAATTTAATAGTAAACTATTCGCGGAATAGTTACTGATATTAAGGAAAATTATGTAGGAGGGCAAAAAATGCCAAACAATGTTTCTGTTGACGAGCTCAAAGCCAAGGCAAAGGAACTGCGTCTGCATATCGCACAGACCACTTTCAATGCCACTTCGGGGCATATCGGCGGGTCACTTTCCTGCACCGATATGTTGATTGCGTTGTACTTCAAGTACCTCAATATCGACCCCGCCAATCCCGACTGGGACGAGAGAGACCGCTTCATCCTCTCCAAGGGTCATTGCGCGCTCGCGTATGTCCCCTGCCTTGCGATGAGAGGCTTCCTCAACATCGACGAGGTCATGAAAAACTTCAACAAGACGGAATCCGCCTACGGTATGCACCCCGACAGCAAGAAAATCCGCGGCTGCGACGCCTCCACCGGTTCGCTCGGACACGGGCTTCCCATGGGTGTCGGTATGGCGCTCGGTCTGCGCATGAAAGGCTATGACAGCAAAATCGTCGTCATGACCGGCGACGGCGAGTGCCAGGAAGGCTCCAACTGGGAAGCGGCGATGTCTGCCTCTCATTTCAAGCTCAAGAACCTCATCTGGATCATTGACCGCAACCACTTCGAAATCGACGGCGAAACGGAGACCGTCATGGCTCTCGAGCCCCTCGACGAAAAGGTGAAGGCGTTCGGCTTCAAGGTCATCAAGTGCAACGGCAACAAGATGGCGGAATGCGACAAGGCTCTCGCCGAAGCGTGGGCGACGGAAGGCCCCGTCTGCATCATCTCCGACACCATCAAGGGCTACGGCATCGCCAAATACGAAGGCAAGGCAATCAGCCACTACGGTTCCTTCGGCGCCGACGAGAAAGAACTGCAGGTCTATCTCGACGAGATCAATTCCAGAGAATTTTAAGGAGGAAAACTATGGGAACTGCATGGAATGTTTACGATGCAAATAAAATGTCGTCGGGCGCAATGTACGGCAAGACGCTTGCCGAGCTCGCGGCGAAAGACCCCCGCATCGTCGGCGTGACTGCCGACCTTGCAAAATCCACCAACATCGGTCTGCTCGGCGAAGCGTTCCCCGACAGGCTGTTCAATGTCGGCATCGCCGAACAGAACCTCTTCGGCGTGGCGGCAGGTCTTGCAAAAGTCGGGTTCATCCCCTTCGCTTCCACATTCGCAATCTTCGCCTGCCTGCGCGGCGGCGAACAGGTCAGGACGGACTGCGCCTATCAGAAACTCCCCGTCAAGGTCATAGCCACCCACGGCGGCGTCTCCTTCGGCGCGGCAGGCTCCACCCACCACTGCATTGAGGACTTCGCCATCATGCGCGCAATCCCCAACATGACCGTCGTCATCCCCGCCGACGCGTGGGAGACCGCGGAAGCAATCAAGCAGTGCATCGATATCCCCGGCCCCTTCTATCTGCGCGTCGGCAGAGGTATGGAGCCCCTCCTCCACGAGAACGCGGATGCCGAGCTGCTCAAGGAGTTCAAGATCGGCAAGGCGATGAAGCTCCGCGACGGCGCGGATGTCACCATCATGGCTTGCGGCGTGCCCACCCGTGACGCGCTCATCGCGGGTCATATGCTCGAGGAACAGGGCGTGTCCGCACAGGTCATCAATATGCACACCCTGAAGCCCATCGACGAGGAAGCCGTCATCGAAGCCGCGGTCAAGACCCGCCGCATCGTCACCGTCGAGGAACACAACATCATCGGCGGCCTCGGCGACGCAGTCGCGTCCGTGCTCGCACAGAGCGGCAAACGCTGCATCCTCACCAAGATAGGCATCCCCGACGAGTTCGGCCCCATCGGCAAGCCCGAGGACCTTTACGCCAGATACAAACTCTCCAGCCAGGGCATCATGGAAACCGTCATGGAGCTCATGGGCAAAGAAATCGAAGAGGACGATTGGTCTGACGAAGACTGATAAGGAGGTCAATATGAAAGCTAGCGCAAAAGATGTCTTGACCGCCAAGATATACTTCTCCGCCGCCTTCCCCGCCCTGCGCGTGCCCCTCGAAGAGGACGCGGCACAGGTCAAAAAGTTCGAGAAAGTCAACGCCGTCGTCGAGTTCCGCGCGGCTGACGACGAGAACCCCGTCGCCTGCTACATCGTCTTCCTCACCGAGGAGATGGCGGCAAAGTCGGCGCACGGCAAACGCTTCAAGGTGTTCCAGGGCGAGTACCCCGGCTACATCGAGATGGCGGACGGAAGCAAAGCCGAAGACATCAAGGTCGTCAAGATGTACTTCAAATCCATAAAGAGCCTCCTCGGCGTGTTCAAGGGGAGCTCTCCCCTCGAGATGCTGGGCATCGTGTCGCCGCTTGTCAAGAACATTCTCAACCCGGTGACGATGAAATTCCTCTTCCTCATGCTCACGCTGACGAAGACAATGCCCACCTTCACGCCCGACAAGAGCCAGCCCTGGGAACAGTACCTCAAGGTCAAGCTCTCGCTCTACCTCATCACCCGCGCCCTCTCGACCGCAAACCGCCTCGGTTGGCCCGAGATGGCGGACTGGACGGCGAAACAGCCCGACAGGACCTATCAGTTCATCGTCGGCGCGACAAAGGACGCCTCCGGCAAGGAAATCTATCCCGAGATCAAAGCCTACCTCCGCGTCAAGAACGGCAAGACCAAAGCTGTCTCTTATACACATCTCCGAGCCCACGAGACGAAGAGGAATCTCGTATGC
>USEV01000070.1 GCA_900553825.1 uncultured Eubacteriales bacterium | reverse complement strand
CCCCATGTACAACGCGGCGGCGATGGACGGCATAGCGTTGAGTTCGGCTTCGACCGTCTCCGCGACGGAGAAAATTCCGCTCCCTCTCACCGAGGGCGAGGACTTTGTCTACATCAACACGGGCAACGCCGTGGACCCGCGTTTCGACGCGGTGATAATGATTGAGGATGTCACGGAGCTCGACGCCGGCAAGGTGGAAATCACCGCGCCCGCATACCCCTGGCAGCATGTCAGGGTGAAGGGCGAAAGCATAGTGGCGGGGGAGATGGTCCTGCCCTCGATGCGTCGCATACGCCCCGTCGATGTCGGGGCGATTTACGCCTCGGGCAACATCTCGGTTTCCGTCCTCAAAAAGCCCGTGGTGGGCGTCATCACCACGGGGGACGAGCTGGTGGACGACCCCGGGCTCCTCGCGGGCGGAAAACTCATGGAGAGCAACTCCAAGATGTTCTGCGCGCTCATCGAGGATTGCGGCGGCGTAGGCAGGCGTTACCCGACGGTAAAGGACGATAAACAGGCGTTGAAGAGTGCTTTAACTGCCGCTTTGGGCGAATGCGACCTCGTCATCATCAATGCGGGCAGTTCGGCGGGCACCAAGGATTACGCCGTCGATGTCATGGAGGATGTCGGCGAAGTCTATCTCCACGGCTTCGCGCTCAAGCCCGGCAAACCCACCATTCTGGCGAGAGCGGAGGGTAAGCCCGTGATAGGCGTCCCGGGCTATCCCGTGTCGGCATATCTCGTCTTCGAGCTGTTCGTACGCCCCGTCATTCTGCGTATGCTGGGGCAGTCCGACGACGACCGTCGCACCGTCAAAGCCAGGCTCACGCGCAATGTCGTCAGCTCGCTCAAGAATTCGGAGTATGTCCGCATGGCGCTCGGCAATGTCGGGGGCACGCTCGTCGCGACTCCGCTCGAGCGCGGAGCGGCGCAGATAATGAGCCTCGTCAAGGCGGACGGGCTCTTGTACATCGACAGGTATTCCGAGGGTTACGAGGGCGGCACGGAGGTGGAAATCGAGCTCCGCAAGCCCCTCTCGCTCATAGAAAAGAACCTCGTCATCATCGGCAGTCACGACCTCGTCATCGACATCATCGGCGAAAAAATCCCCGTGAGCAGCGCTCATGTCGGCAGCATGGGCGGCATCTACGCCATGCAGAAGGGCGAGTGCCACATCGCGCCGATACACCTGCTCGACGCCGAGAGCGGCGAGTACAACATCCCGTATGTCAAAAAGTACTTCCCGGGCGAAAAGATGGTGCTCGTGAAAGGCGTGGGCAGGACTCAGGGGCTCATGCTCCCCAAGGGCAACCCCCACGGCATAAACACCATCGCGGACATCGTGAGCGGAGGCTTCCGTTTCGCAAACCGTCAGCGCGGCGCGGGAACGAGGTTGCTTTTCGACTATCTCCTCGCGCAGAACGGGTTGAAAGCGGCGGATGTGGACGGCTATGCCAAGGAGTATTCCACGCACCTCGCCGTGGGCATGGCGGTGGAGTGCGGCGCCGCCGATGTCGGGCTCGGAGTGGGCAGCGCGGCTAACTGCCTCGGGCTGGGCTTCGTGCCCCTTTACGACGAGGAATACGACTTCCTTCTCCGCGAGGAATCGCTCGACGACGAACGCGTCAGGGCGTTTTTGGAGTTCATCTCCTCCGACACCTTCCGCGAAAAACTGCGCTCCTTCGGCGACTACACGGCAAAGAGGCTGGGAGAGATAGTCAGGATATGTTAGACTCCTTCGGCAGAGAAATCCGCTATCTCCGCGTGTCGGTCACGGACAAGTGCAACCTCTCGTGCACCTATTGCAAACCCCGTCCCGTAAAGACCCTGCGCCACGAGGATATGCTCAGCATAGAGGAACTGGTGTCCGTCGTGCGCGCGTTCTGCAGGCTGGGCGTCGACAAGGTGCGCGTGACGGGCGGCGAGCCGTTGCTCCGCAAGGGCGTCGTCGCGTTCTGCGAGCAGGTCGCGGCGCTCGGTTGCGAAACCGTGATGACCACCAATGCGACAAGGCTGCAAGAATTCGCGCCCGCTCTCCGGAGGGCGGGGGTTTCGCGCATCAATTTCAGCCTCGACACCATGGACGCCGAGGCGTACCGCGCAATCACGGGCGGGGACATCTCCGCCGCGCTGGAAGGGATATACACCGCGCGGGAAGAGGGATTCCCCCTCCGCATCAACGCCGTGCTTCAGAGGGGCGTCAACGAGGACATCATGCCCCTTGTGTACTTTTCCGAGAGCGTGGGGGCGGAGCTGAGGTTCATCGAGCTCATGCCGTTCAACTCCACGACGGAATATTTCGCGGAAAAGTTCGTGCCGTCCGAGCGCGTCATCGAAGGGTATGGCATGACGCGCCTTTCGCGCGAAGGCGTCGCGGAATACTACGGTTTCGACGGGCACAGGGTGGGCTTCATCTCGCCGCTCGGGCACAAGTTCTGCGACGGGTGCGAGCGCATGAGGCTGACGGGCACGGGCAAGATTCTGCCCTGTCTGCACTCGTCCCTGCGCTTCGATGTGCGGCCGTATCTCGGCGACGAAGAGAGGCTTGTGAGTTTTCTTGCGGAGTGCATCAAGGCGAAACCGCACTCCCATCACCTCGAGGAAGGCGAGCTGCAAAGCGAGGATATGGGCAGCATAGGAGGCTGATATGTTGAGTCATCTCGGCGCGGACGGTCGCGCCAGAATGGTGGATGTTTCCGCCAAAGAGCCGACGCACCGCGTCGCGGTTGCGCAGGGCGTCGTGAAAATGAAGCCCGAAACGCTCACTCTCGTCAAAGAGGGCACGGGCAGAAAGGGCGAGGTGCTGAACACCGCGCTCGTCGCCGGGACGATGGCGGCAAAGCGCACCTGGGAGCTCATCCCCATGTGTCACAACATCCCGTTGAGCGGGGTGGAGATAACCTACGATTTCCTCCCCGACGCGCTCGTCATCACCGCCGAAGTGGTGTGCACGGGCGTCACGGGCGTGGAGATGGAAGCGTTGACCGCCGTGTCGGTCTTCGCATTAACGGTATATGACATGGTCAAATCGGCAGATAAAACCATGGTTATTGACAATATACGCCTCGTCCGCAAGAGCGGCGGCAAGAGTGGAGATGTGAGCTATGAGTGAAGCGAAAGTCGTTGCCGTGAACATCAGCGAAAAGAAGGGCACCTCTAAGCACCCCGTCGAGTATGTCGATTGCGTCAAGGATTTCGGCATCAAGGGCGACGCGCACGGCGGTCCCGGTATTCGGCAGATAAGCCTGCTTTCCAAGGAGAGCATCGACAGGTTCAAGGAAGGGAAGCGCGACGCCGTGGGGCTTTGCGAGGGCAAGTTCGCCGAGAACATCACCACGCAGGGGATATGCCTTTACGAGCTCCCCGTCGGCACCCGTCTGAAAATCGGCGGCGCATTGCTCGAGGTGAGTCAGATAGGCAAGAAGTGCCACGCCGACCAGGGGTGCGAGATTGCGCGCAGGTACGGCATTTGCGCCATGCCGCGCGAGGGCATCTTCGCAACCGTCGTCGAAGAGGGCAGGATTCACCCCGGTGACGAAATAACCGTTGTGGACTGAACGCGAAGGTTTGCGGCGACGGATTCCTTGCCGCGTAAGGCTGCCCGACCGCTCGCGGTCGCGGGCTCACAAATTGAAGTTGAAGTTCAAGAATTCTTTTGTCTTTTCGGAGCGCGGGTTGTCGAAAATTTCCGACGGAGTGCCGATTTCCTCAACCTTGCCCGAATCCAGAAAAATGACCACATCAGCAAGACGCCGCGCCTGTTGCATGGAATGCGTCGCCATGACAATGACGGGGCGCACCCTCTCGCAGTATTCGGCGAGCACCTTCTCCGTTAGGGCGGTGGAGTTGATGTCCATGGAGGCGGTGGGTTCGTCGAGGAGCAGAATTTCGTATTCGCGCATGAGAAGCCTCGCAAGCGCGAGCCTTTGAGTCTCACCCCCCGAGAGGCGGGCGGCGTTTTTCCTTTTGAGGTGCGCGAGGTCCAGCTTTTCGAGCAGGTTCAGCGCGCGCGTGCGGTAATAGGCGCGCTCCTTTGCCATGTGCGTCAGCATCATGTTTTTCATGACCGACATATCAAAGGCGTAGCTCTTCTGCGGCATATAGCCGATGTCGCTCCTGCTTATGCCGCCGAGATTGATTTCGCCCTCCGTTTTCAGGGCTCCCGCGAGTGCCTGTATGAGCGTGGATTTGCCGCTCCCGTTGCTCCCGATGACGGCGTAAACCGTGGCGGGCTGCAACGCCAGCTTCTCTACATCGAGGACCGTGCGGTCGCCGTAGGTCTTTTTCGCGGTGACTTCAATCATATCTCTTTTTGAGGCGCATCTGCATGAGCGCCGCAACCAGGTTGACGCCGAGCGCGATGAGCAGCAGTATTATGCCCAGCGCCACGGCGAGGGTGAACTGTCCCGTGTTGTAGTTGAGTGCGATTGCCGTCGTCATGGTGCGGGTCTTGTGGAGTATGTTGCCGCCCACAATCTGGATTGCCCCCACCTCGGATATGGCGCGGGCGAAGGCGAAGAGGTAGACTGCAATCAGCTGGTATTTGCCCTCTGCCACGGTGAGCATGAAGGATTTTGCGGGGTTGAGGCGCAGGCCTCTCACCGTCGGGCGCATCCTGTCCACGATGGGCGTCATCGAGCTCTCCGTCATGCCCGCGACGATGGGCGTGATGAGCACGATTTGCGCGATTATCATGAGCTCGACGGAGTAGATGAGCCCCAGGCTCCCGAAGGGACCCGTGCCCGAAAAGAGCAGGAATACGACGATGCCGACCACCACGGGGGGGAGCCCCATGAGAGTGCGGAGAATCATGACCACTATCTTTTTGCCCGCAAAATCGTTGGAAGCGACGGCAAGCCCGACCACCACTCCCAAAACGAGAGCGATGGCCGAGCTTGTGAACGCCATTTCAAGAGTCGTCGCGATGACCTCGTTCAGGACGGTGTCATGCGCCGACATCAGTTCGAATGCCTGTCTGAAAGCCTCCGCCACTTTTACGCTGTCTCTTATACACATCTGACGCTGCCGACGATAAGGC
>USEV01000069.1 GCA_900553825.1 uncultured Eubacteriales bacterium | reverse complement strand
ACGAGATTCCTCTACGTCTCGTGGGCTCGGAGATGTGTATAAGAGACAGGTACGGCGCCCAGAGATTCGCCATTGCTTCAATCTCGTTGTTGCCGCACCAAATTGCAAGACACGCGCGTTCACGCATGCGTTTTACATTGAAAAACACCTCTTTCTGCACATTTGCCAGATAATTCGGCTCGTCGAAAGGATACGCCATGCACGCGAACATGAAGTCCTGCCACACCATGATTCCGAAGCGGTCGCAAAGGTCGAGCAGCTTCTCGCCGGCGTAATAGCCGCCGCCCCAGATGCGGAACATATTGAAGTTGCACTCCGCCGCCGCGCGCACATAATATTCCAGCTTCTCCCCGTCCGTGCGGGTGTCGAAGCTGTCGAAAGGTATGATGTTCGCGCCCCTCGCAAACACGGGCTTGCCGTTGACGACGAAGCGGAAGTTGCTGCCGTATTCGTCCGCTCCCCTGTCGAGCTCTATGGTGCGCAAGCCTATGTTCTTGTGCTTCGTCGAGAGGGTCTTCCCTCCCTCCGTCAACGACGCGTCGCAACCGTAGAGCGGCTGCTCCTTGCGCTCCGTCATCCCGTTCGGCCACCACAGCTCCGGATTTTCCACCCTGAACTCGCACTCCGCCCTGTTGCCCTTCACGCCGACGGTCGTCCTTTGAACGGTGCCGTCGGGCGCCGTCAGGGAGAATTCCGCCTCGGGTGCGCATTTTGCGTTCACCGTGTCCGCGACAAGGCTCATCCTGACGACAAACGCATCTCCGTCACGCCTCTCGTCGATTGCGAACTCCGTGATGTACGCCCCGTACACGGGTTGCAGGCTTATGTCCCCCGCTATCCCGCTCGGCGGGAGCACGGGACCCCAGTCCCACCCGAAGTGACACTGCGGCTTCCTGATGCGGTCGATGCCGTTCAACCCGTTGGGGTTTGCGGGCGCGCGACCCGTGGCGTTGCGCTGTTCGGTGATATAGTTGACGGGCGAGGAAAAGACGATTTCAATCGTGTTCTCGCCCTCTTTCAAAAACCTCTTGACCTCGAACTCGTGGCGGATGTGGCAGTTGTCGGCATACGCCGCAATCTCCCCGTTGATTCGCACCGTGGCAAGGGTATCGAGCATCTCGCACACCAGAAAGACCCTGTCCGCGGCAAGCAGCTCCGCATCCGCACGGAAGGTGCGCCGCCAGCTCCAGTCTCTCTCTGCGACCCAAAGGCTGTCCTTTTCGTTGACGCCTTTGAACGGGTCGTCGATTGCACCCGCCGCCATGAGCTCCACATAGTCGACGGACGGCACGACGGCAGGATATTCCTTGCCGTCTTTCAGGTCTTTCAGTATCCAGTCCCCGTTGAGTCTGACCATAACGCCTCCCCTGTGTCTGTCCATGATAACTCTTTTTAAGCGTTTTTTCAAGTGCACGCGCCCGCGCGACGGCGCTTTAATCCCGCAGGTCGGCTCCCCCTCCCGTCATGCAGGGGTGAACGAACGGCGCCGAAACCCGCCTGAGGGCTATGAAAAAACCCACCGTCTTCGGTGGGTTTTCTGGCGGAAGCGGTGGGATTCGAACCCACGGACGAGTTACCCCGTCACCGCATTTCGAGTGCGGCTCGTTATGACCACTTCGGTACGCTTCCGCGCGAAAGGTATTGTACAATACACGGCGTAAATTTGCAAGCGATTGAGCCCAACACGCCATCAACCCGCCGAAATCGAAAACACCCCAGCGGACGGGGGTGTTTCTTTGGGGTTGCGACAGGTGCGGCAAACGAAGCTCACGCACCCAGGAGGTGACTGTGTCCGCCTTCTGCGGGGACGCCTCCGTTTGCGAATTCGCGCTTGGTGCGCGGAAGCCTCTTTTCCTCCTCGTAGGTTGCGAGCGCGGCGA
Source organism: uncultured Eubacteriales bacterium (assembly GCA_900553825.1). GTDB lineage: Bacteria > Bacillota > Clostridia > Christensenellales > CAG-917 > Limadaptatus. The sequence continues at coordinate 3,238 of USEV01000069.1, read as the reverse complement.
ACTTGCGCTTTGCCGCGACGGACTTGTACCACCTGTGCGAGAGGTAGAGCGCGATTGAGAGCGCCGTGCCTATGCACCAGCTTATGGACCATGCCCAGCTCATGCCGGTAATGCCGAGGACGGGGTTCAGGGCGAAGCACAACACGACGCGGAACAGCAGATCGGCAAAGGTGGTGGACATGAATGCGAGCATACTCTGTGCGCCGCGCAGTATGGAGTCGAGCATAGTCTTGACGGACACCACGAAGTAGAACGGCGGCACGATGGTGAGGAAGGTGACGCCCGTCGCGACGGCGGCGGCACTGCTCTCCTCGAGGAACAGGCTGAGCATGAACTCGGGCGCGAGCGTGTATGCAAGGGTGAACGGAAGAGTCATGACGAGGGAGATGAAAAGCGAAATCCTCGCCCCGGACCTGACCCTTTCGACCTGTCCCGCACCGAGGTTCTGCGCGGCGAACGAGGACAGCCCGCCTGCGACCGCGACCACCGTTGTGATGATGAAGGTGTTGAGCTTCGTCGCGGCGGTGAAGCCTGCCATGACGGAGGAACCGTAACCGTTGATGAGCGACTGAATGAGGAGGTTACCAACGGAGACGAAGCTCTGTTGCAGGACGCTCGGGATTGCGACGAAGCACATCGCCTTGAGGAGCTTCGCCGAGAAACGCGCGGGACGGACGCCCTCGGTGCCCTTGAGTGCGGACACTCTCTTTGCGAGGGTTGCGGCGCAGAGAATCGCAGCCAGACCCTGGGTCATGAAGGTTGCCCAGGCGAGCCCCGCGACGCCGAGAGGCACCACCATGGTGAAGACGAGATTCATGCCGACATTCGCGACGCTTGAAGCGATCAGGAAGTAAAGAGGAGTTTTGCTGTCGCCCAACGCGGCGAAGATGCCCGTCGACACATTGTAGATGAGCACGAACAGGAAGCCGCCGATGTAGACATAGAGGTAGTCCATGCAATCCGCCATGATGTTGGCGGGGGTGCCGAGCACCTGCATGATTGCCTTGCCGGAGAGCACCCCGACGAGGGTCATGAAGACGCCGAGCACGGATGCCGCTATGATGACGGTGGAAACGCCGGTTTTGAGCTCGTCGATCTTTTTCTCGCCGAAGAGCTTTGAGATGACGACGGAACAGCCGAGGTTGACGCCGAGGGCGACGGCGGTGAAAATCATGGTGAGAGGATAAGACGCGCCGACGGCGGCAAGCGCGTCCTCGCCGAGCACTTTGCCCGCGATGATGCTGTCCGCCATGTTGTACAGTTGCTGGAACACCGTGCTCACAAGCAGGGGCAGGCAGAACAGCCACAAAACTTTTGAAGGTTTCCCTTGCGTCAGATCCTTGACCATAACTCTCCGATTTAACACTTTACAATTTAGTCCGGAGGGCTTTACAATCCCTCCGTCTGCACATTATACTACACGCGTTGTTATATTGTATATAATGAATTGACGGTTTTGTAATCATATTTTGCGATAACATAATTGCGGATATGTTGCAAAACACGACGCAAGTTGTGCGCAATCCGCATAAAAACGCCCGAAAAGCGGCAAAGGGAGCCGAACATGGACATCGAATTTCTGAAAAACTTCATGGTGATGGCGGAGTGCGACTCCGTTTCGCAGGCGGCACGCAAACTCTATGTAGCGCAATCCGCCATGAGCAACAGGCTGAAAGCGCTGGAAAAGGAGTGCGGCGCGGAGCTCATCGAACGCGACCATCACACCTTCCGCCTGACCGAAAGCGGCCGCATACTCTACGAGCGCGCACGCAAAATCGTTGAGCTTTACGACGCCACAATCAACGATGTGCGCGGCGCGGACGACGGCACGAGCGGCACGCTGAACATTGCCGTCACCCCGTCGCTCGCGACCGGAGTTATGCGGGACGCGCTCTGCGAGTTCAACCGCCGTTACCCCGCCGTGAGCGTGAAGCTGTTCGAGGGGGCGACACCCTCTCTCCTCGCCCGCATCGAGGACGGCGTCGCCGACATCGCGCTCGTCCGCACGCCCTTCACGGGGAGCGCGGCATACGAGACGATGACAATCGATTACGACAAAATGATGGTTTTATCCACCGAAACGCTGCCGGAAACCATGGATTTTGCGAAATTGCTGTCGATGAAGCTCGTCCTGACGCACCGCTATGCGGCAATGCTCTCCCGCATTGCGGAAAGGCTGGGGCTGAGCCTGAACGCGCCCGTGTGCTGCGAGGAAATCGCGACCTGCATCTCCCTAGCCGAGACGGGCGTCGGGGCAACAATGATTCCCGCATCGACTTTCGTCAACCACAAGAAACACGGGTTACAGCTTAACCACGCGGAGCTTTCCGAAAGCGAATGCGACACACGCTGCGAGCTCGTCTACCTCAAAAACCACCGCCTCTCGCGTGCGGCGAAAAACTTTGCCGAAATCCTCATGCAGTGACGCAAAACCCGCTCCCCTCTTGACAATCGGCACGGACGGGAGTATGCTGTCATCAACGATATTCTTTGGGTGGGTTTGACCCAACCGGCGGTAATGCCGCTTCGTGCGGACGAGTCCGACAGCCCCATCAGCCGATACGGTGAGATTCCGTAACCGCCTGTAAAGTCAGTTTGGGAGAGAATACGGGCTCTCCTTTGCCGCGTGCAAAGGATTTTTTCTTTCCCGCCGCCCGATCGGAGGGAGTATGCTTCACCGCAACGACACCGCCACCCGCCGCCGCGCGTTTCCGACGCGCAAGCTGGTCTACACCGCGCTAATGACTGCGCTCGTCACCCTCGCCACCGTGGTGCTGGGCTTCAGGACGGGCGACTTTTTCTTCAATTGCGGCGACGCCGTCATCTTCGTCACGGCGACGCTTCTGGGTCCCCTGCCCGCCATGATTGCGGGAGGACTGGGCTCGTTTTTCGCGGACCTTGTCGTCTACCCCGCAACGATGTTCTTCACGCTGGTGATAAAGGGGCTCGAGGGGCTGTTGTGCGGCGCGCTCCTGCGCCTTGCCCGCCCCTTTGAAGGGCACAGAGTTCTCATGCCTCTGCTGGGCACCGCGGCGACGGCAGTCGCGGGTGCGTTCATGATGACGGGCTACTATGTGTCAAACACCTTCTTCTACGGCACGCCCGCTTCCGCACTGGCGGCACTCCCCGCCGACGCGGTGCAGGCGGCAATCTCCGTCGCGCTGGCAAGCGTCATCCTGTACGCTTTTCGTCTCGCGGCACTGAAACCCCGCCTTTTCCCCGAGAGCTCGCACTTCCC
>USEV01000068.1 GCA_900553825.1 uncultured Eubacteriales bacterium | reverse complement strand
GTATAAGAGACAGGTAGAAATCGTAGGGCAAAAAGTGCATATCCTCGTAGAGCTCGACGAAGTTTTCGGTGGCGATGTGGCGGTAATTCAAGAGGTAGTACAGCCCCGCCGACGGCGAAAACACGAGCGCCGACAGCAAAGAGGGCACGATGGAGAGCAACACCAGCTGTGCCCCTTTGTTGAAAAAGTATTCAAGTGTGGGCTTAAAGCACTTCATATCACTCCAATGCGGCGAGCTTCTCCTTGAGCTTTGCGAGCTTCTCCTCCGCCTTTGCGAGCTTTTCGCGCTCGCCGTCCACGAGCTTTTGCGGCGCCTTTGCCACAAAACCGTGGTTGGAAAGCAACGCCGTCAGCCTCTTGACATCGGCTTCGGTCTGCGCTATGTCCTTGGAAAGCCTCTCCTTTTCCTTCTCGGTGTCCACAAGGTCGCCGAGGGGGATGAGCACTTCCGCGGTGTGGGTGACGACGGAGGTGACCTTCTCGCTCACCTCTTCCTTTGACGACACGAACACGCACTCCCCTATCCCGGCGAGCTTCTCGATGTAATCGCGCGCACCCTCGAGGAATTTCGCATCGGCGGCTATGATGTACGCCTTGAGCTTCTTGCCGAGAGGCACATTCATCTCCGCGCGCAGGTTGCGCACCGCGACGATGGTCTCGCGCAGTCCTTCAAAGTTCTTCTCCTCTTTGCGGAACACCGTCTTTTTATTGTATGTCGGCCAATCCGAAACCATAAGTACGCTGCCCTTGGGGGCGTACTTGGAATAGATTTCCTCGGTGATGAACGGCACGAACGGGTGCAACAGCTTGAGGATTGCCGTCAGCACATTCGTGAGCATCGCGACGGCGTGCTTGCGCGCCTTTTCGTCGCCGCTGTAGAGTGCGGACTTGGACATCTCGATGTACCAGTCGCAGAACTCCGTCCAGGTGAAGTCGTAGAGTTTCGCCGCGGCAAGCCCGATTTCGTACTTGTTGAGGTTGATCGTGACCTCCTTTATGACATCGTTCAGGCGGGTCATAATCCACTTGTCCGCGCCCGTGAGCCTCGCGGGCATGGAGAGGTCGTCGCCCTTCTTGATGTTCATGATGACGAAACGGCTTGCGTTCCACAGCTTGTTGATGAAGTTGCGGCAGCTTTCGATTTTGCCCTCGGTGAAGCGGGTGTCGCTGCCGGGTGCGATGCCCGTCGCCAGCGAAAAACGCAGAGCGTCCGCGCCGTAACGGTCGATGAGCTCCAGCGGGTCGATGCCGTTGCCCGCGCTCTTGGACATCTTCTTGCCCTCGGCGTCACGCACTATGCCGTGTATGAGCACCTCGGAGAAAGGCACCTCGCCCATCATCTCGATGCCGCTGAATATCATGCGCGCCACCCAGAAGAAGATGATGTCGTACGCCGTGACGAGCACGCTCGTCGGGTAGAAATACGAAAGGTTCTTGTTCTTCCTCGGATAGCCGAGAGTGCTGAACGGCCAGAGTGCGGAGGAGAACCAGGTGTCCAGGACATCCTCGTCGCGACGGAGGTGTCCGCCGCACTTCGGGCAATGCTCGGGCTCGGTCTTGGCAACCGTCATCTCGCCGCAGTCGTCGCAGTAGTACGCGGGTATGCGGTGTCCCCACCAGAGCTGCCTCGATATGCACCAGTCCTTGATGTTCTCCATCCAGTTGTAGTACACCTTCTCGAACCGCTTGGGGATGAACTCGATTTTCTTTGACTTGACCGCCTTGATTGCGGGCTCGGCAAGCGGCTTCATCTTGACGAACCACTGCTTGGAAACGATGGCTTCCACCGTCTCGCCGCAACGGTAGCACTCGCCGACATTGTGGGCGTACGGCTCTATCTTTTCCAGATACCCCTGCGCCTTCAGGTCCTCGACGACGGCACGGCGGCATTCCATTCTGTCCATACCGCAGTACTTGCCCGCGTTCTCGTTCATCTTGCCCTCGTCGTCTATGACGCGGATGACGGGCAGATTGTGACGCAGACCCAGCTCGAAGTCGTTGGGGTCGTGTGCGGGAGTGATCTTGACCGCGCCCGTGCCGAAGCCCATCTCGACATAGTCGTCCGCCACGACGGGTATCACCCTGTCGGTGAGCGGCAGACGGAGCATCCTGCCGACATACGCGCTCATCTTCTCGTCCTTGGGGTTGACGGCGACGGCGGTGTCGCCGAGCATGGTCTCGGGGCGAGTCGTCGCTATGGTGATGCCGCCCTCTCCGTCAACGAAGGGATAGCGGTAATACCACAGGTTGGACTGCTGTTCGTTGTAGTTGACTTCCGCGTCCGAAAGCGCCGTCTTGCAATGGGGGCACCAGTTGATGATGCGGTCGCCGCGGTAGATGAGCCCTTTCTTGTAATAGCGCACGAATGCGTCCACAACCGCCGCGGACAGGTTCTTGTCCATGGTGAACGCCTCTTTCGACCAGTCGCAGGAAGTGCCCAGCCTCTTCAGCTGTTCCACTATTCTGCCGCCGTACTGCTCTTTCCACTGCCACGCGCGCTCCAGGAACCCTTCCCTGCCGACATCGGCTTTGGTGAGCCCTTCGCTCTTCATCTTCTCCACGATTTTGACTTCCGTCGCGATGGAGGCGTGGTCGGTGCCGGGGAGCCACAGCGCCTCGTAACCCTGCATACGCTTGAAGCGCGTGAGGATGTCCTGAATCGTCTGATTCAGCGCGTGCCCCATGTGAAGCTGCCCCGTGATGTTGGGGGGCGGCATCATTATGGTGAAAGGCTCTTTCTCGTCGTTGGGATGAGCCTCGAAATACTTGCCCTTGAGCCAGAAATCGTATATCCGCTTCTCGAAAGCGGGATTGTAGGTCTTGTCCATCTGTTCCATATTCAGTCCTCGAGTGATCTCGTGTTAATCGAATTCAGTCTTTGTCGCTCGCTTCGACTTCGGCACCGCGCGCCGCGGGGAGCTCGTCCTTGATGACGGGGTTGTTGCTGCTGTCGGTGACCTTGACATTCTCCGCCGTCGCCGCCTGCATCTCGCCCGCCTTTATCTTGCGTATCTGCCTGGAGATGTCCACGAGATACCCGATTGCCGCGGCGTAGGTCAGGCAAACGCCCCAGCTGAGGATGCCCCAGTCGGCAAAGGCGACATAGGGGTGGAAGAACGAAAGAATAACGCCCATGGAAATGGTGAACGCGGCAACCTTGCCCATCCAGTTCGCCTGCACTTTCGCGCCCTTTTTCATGACCAGAGGCGCGGCGACGATCATGATTGCCTCCTTGAGGAGGATGAGAATCACGAACGCATAGTGCACATACCACCCGTCGCTTGCAATCATCGTCTGGACGCCGAGCTCGCTGAGCCCGTCGGTTAGCTCGCCGAGGGGGGTGAGCCCCGTGCACAGCGAGAGGCAGAACAGGACCGAGATGTGCATGAGCTTGTCCGCAAAGGGGTCGAGAGCCATGCCGATGCCGGAAGTCATGTTGAACCTGCGCGCAATCCAACCGTCGATGAGGTCACTGCCCGCCGCAACGGCAAAGACGCCGAGCGCGATGTAAAACAGAGTGCGGTCGGCATTGATGCCCGCAAACGCCATCAGGACGATGTATGCGGGGATGCAGAGCACGCGGAAATAGGTGATGATGTTGGGGATTGTCCAAAGTTCCTTCTTGTCGATTTGAGCCATTCCCTTGTAAGCCATAGTAACGCCGCCTTAATCAAGAAAATTTTTGATTATTATACCACGCCCGCGCGGCAAAGTAAAGCGATATGCCACACTTGACGCGCCCTTGTGCGAGCTTTTGAAAGCGCTCGAAAATCCCCGTCGGAAAGCTCGGAAAACACGCACGGAAAACAGCCCTGGAAAATGCTCCCCCGCCCGCAAACCACGGCTCGGAGATTCCGCCGCGATTCGTCCAAAAAATTCAGAACGACGGCTTCAAACCGTCGTTTCGTCATCTTAACCTGTGTTTTTGTCAACACAGCACGAAATCGCCGAGCTCCTGCGGGGTCGCGAAAAGATAGTCCGCGCCGTGCGCTTTCAGTTCCTCCGCCGTGCCGTAACCCCACAGCGCGCCCGCGCTTTTCATCCCAGCCTGTCTGGCTCCGTCTATGTCGTAAAGCCTGTCCCCCACCATGAGGGTGCCCTCGGGAGATGTCATGCCGAGGTTTTGCATGACATAGCGTATGACCTCGATTTTGCTGTCGCGCGAGCTGTCGCTTTCCGCTCCGCCCACGAAATCGAAGTACTTGGAAAGCCCCATTTCATCCAGCATCATGACGGTGAAGCGCAGGGGCTTCGATGTGGCGACGGCAAGGCGCACGCCGTTTTCGGAAAGGCGCGCAAGCAGCTCCTCGATGCCCGGATATACGCTGCAATCCCGCCAGCCTTCCACCTCGTAATCGGCGCGGTAAAGCCTGATCATATCCTCTATGACGGCGGTGTCCGTCACGCCGAGTATCTCGCGCATGGACACCCTGAAAGGCGGCCCGACCATGATGTCGAGCTGGCTTTCCGTGTAACTTATGCCCTTTTTGTCGAGGGCGCGGCGTATGCACTTCAATATGCCGGGCTTGCTGTCCGCCATGGTGCCGTCGAGGTCGAAAAATACCGTGTGAAATCGAGCCATATCTCTCCGTTGTGCCGCGGCGCGGCATTGCTGCCCGCGGCGTTTCGTGTCCATTTGATTTTAACGCACCCGCACCCAAAACGCAAGCGCCGGACAAGCAAAATTTTCTTGCGCGGCATAGGCTGACAGTGTTATAAAAGCCGCTCGCGTGGCAATGCTCAAAGGGTATGGAAATGATAAAACGCGGTGAGATATATTATGCCGATTTAAGCCCCGTCGTGGGCAGCGAACAGGGCGGAGTGCGTCCCGTCCTCGTCGTGCAGAACGATGTCGGCAACAAGTTCAGCCCCACCGTCATCGCGGCGGCAATCACCTCGCAGCTCGACAAAGCTCGCCTGCCCACCCACATTGCCCTGCCCGCCTCGTCGTGCGGACTGCAAAAGAATTCCGTCGTGCTTCTGGAACAGATACGCACCCTCGACAAAACCCGCCTCAAGGAAAAGATAGGCGAGCTCCCCACGGGAATGATGGCGCGCGTCAACGAGGCGCTTCTGATTTCTCTCGGATTTTTCGAAACCTGAGCTTCACTCACCCGAATCCTGTAAAT
>USEV01000067.1 GCA_900553825.1 uncultured Eubacteriales bacterium | reverse complement strand
GCCTTATCGTCGGCAGCGTCAGATGTGTATAAGAGACAGATCGTGGATTGCAAAAAGGGCTACTGACACTCCCCCCGAACACAAAAAAAGGGACGCTCTCCGTCCCTTTTTTTATTTGCAAAATTTTGCATCCCCGACTTCCGACGCTCAATCGCCGCATTCTCCGTGACACACCGCAGGCTCCTCTTCGGGAGGAGAAAGCGGCGGGAGCGAGGGGGATTTTCTTTCCAGGGTGCGGCAGACGAAGACGGCGACGACGAGAAGGAGCGGGAAAACGATTGCCGTGAGTATTCCCTTTGTGAGGTCGCCGCCGAGCGAATCGGAGACAAAGCCCACGAGCGAAGGTCCCGCAGTGCAACCGAGGTCACCCGCAAGCGCGAGCAACGCAAACATGGCGGTGCCTCCCGCAGGCAGGTTCTTTGCGGCGACGCTGAAAGTGCCGGGCCACATGACCGCAACCGAAAATCCCGTGAGCGCACATCCCGCGAGCGCAACGCCGGGCACGGGCACGAGGGAGATTATCAGATAACTCGCCGTGCATATCACGGCGGATATGCCGATCATGGATGTCAGGCGGAAGCGTTTGCCGAGCGGCACGAACGCGACGCGCACGACGCCCATCATGACGGCAAAAAGGCAGGGTCCTATGAGGTCACCGATGGTCTTGGACACGCCGAGCCCCTCCTCTGCGAACGCGGACGCCCATTGCGCGACGGAGAGCTCGCTCGCACCCGCGCAGAACATCATGACCATGAGCACCCAGAACATACCGCTTTTGAGGAGCGGCACGACGCGGGAGCGCGTCTCCGCGGAGGCGGGCTCGGGCATGGGCACGCAGAGGAACAGGACCGCATTCACAAAGGGCAACGCCGCCCATATCAGGGCAAGCCAGCGCCAGAAATCGATGCCCGCGACGGAAAAGACGAGGGTGGAAAGACCTATCACGAGCACGCACCCCCAGCAGTAGAAGGAGTGCAACAGGCTCATCGTGCCCGCCTTGTTGCGCGTGGGACAGCTTTCGGCAAGAGGGCTTATCATGACCTCGACTATGCCGCCGCCCACTGAATAAACGACGACTCCAATCACGAGCCCGGCAAACCTGTCGGACATGGCGAACGGCAATGTGCCGAGCAGCACCAGACCAACGCCTATTATGAGGTGTGCGGCGACGGCCGCCGTGCGGTAACCCACCCTGACCACGAGTTTTGCGGAGAGCAGGTCTACTGTGAGCTGGACGCCGAAATTGATGGTGACGAGGAGAGTTATCTGCGAAAGCGGAATGTCAAACCCGCTCTGAAACGCGACAAAGAGCAACGGGGCGAAATTGTTGACTATCGCCTGGCATATATATCCCGTAAAACATACGGCGAGCGTTGATTTGTGCGACTTGAAGAGTGCGGGTTTCATTTCGTGAATAAGATAGCATTTCGGAGGAAAAAGCGCAACGGTATCACAACAAAAAACGGCGCTCAACCGCACCGTTTCCGCCATTTCGGAAGCGCTCGCTCGGTTCAATCCCCCGTGTCGCGCCGCATTGCGTAGTGATGATAGCCGTGAAATTCCACCTTTTCGCACACCTTGAAGCCCATGTGCTCGTAGATTGCGACATTTTCCTCGCTGTGGGTCTCGAGATAAATGGGGCTGTCGCCGCAGAGTTCGTCAATCATGAGGCGCAGTCTGCCCTGTCCGCGCGCCTCGGCGGCGACTCCGATGTTCTTTATGTAACAATCCGTTGCGGGATTGTAGTGACGGGAGGCGATGTCGGCGGACAACGCGACATATTCCTTTGCGAGCTTTGCGCTTTTTGCGCCGGCCACGCCGAAAAAGGAAAAGGCGAACACGGGGTTAAGGAAGAGCCACACGGGATTGCGGTCGCGGTCGCCGGGGCGTTTGACCGCCGCGACGGAGAGAAAGTCGTCGGAAACATAGGTGTAGTTCCTGGAAGCCGAAATTTCGTAACGGAAGAAGATTTCGATGCCCTTGAGCCGTTTTTTCTCCTCGGGGAAAAACAGCTCGTAAGCCGCATATCCGTTGAAAATCTGCGCAAGCAGTTTGCTGACCTTTTTCACTTCGTCCGGGCGTATCTTTCTCATACCCGTACTCTACCACACCCGCGCGAAATTTGCAACCCGCTGTCGTTTCGTGTAGGAGTGCCTCCCATTAAAACAAAGGATTTTGCGCAGAGTTATTGACATTTTGCGAATAGTTTGTTAGATTCAATTCGGGGCAAAGCACCGCCCCGAAGAGGGTTTTTATGGCTGATTATTTCAAGGAACGCGAGCGTGATGTCAATGTGCGCCTGCGCGAGATACGCGACACTCTGCCCGAGTTCTGCGAGGAATTTTTCGTGGGCATCGAGCCGCAGACCACCGCGCTGACCAGGCTGAACTACGCCTACGACCTGCGCATATTTTTTGACTATTTAGTCAAAAGAGTGCGCCCTTTCAAGGGAATGGAGGTTGCCGACATCACGGTTTCGGACCTCGAAAAGGTGACCGTCACTCACCTTGAAAGCTATCTGGAATATCTCACTCTCTACGAGTTCGACGGCAAGGAGTTTTCAAACGGCGAACGCGGCAAGGCACGCAAGATTTCCTCCGTGAGAAGCTTTTTCAAATACTATTTCAACCGCGACAAGCTGAGCTCCAATGTGGCGGCGAAAATAACCCTGCCCAAGCTTCACGACAAGGACATAATCCGCCTCGACCGCAGCGAGATGGAAAAGTTGCTGAACGCGGCGGAGGACGGCGAAGGAATGAGCGCTCACCAGCGCAAAATCCTGCTCAACACAAGGGCGCGCGATGTCGCGATACTCTCGCTGCTCCTCGGGACGGGAATCCGTGTGAGCGAATGCGTGGGGCTCAACCTCAAGGACATCGACTTCGAAAAAAACGCCTTCACGGTGACGAGAAAGGGCGGCAACCGCGCCATCCTCTACTTCAACGACGATGTCCGCGAAGCTCTGGAATACTATGTGGACGGCGAAAGGAAGGCACTCCTCTCCCGCACGGAAAAGATGTCAGTGCCCGACCCCGACGCGCTGTTCCTCTCCCTGCAGGTGAAAAGGATTTGCGTGCGTGCCGTCGAGAATCTGGTGAAAAAGTATGCGGCGGTTGCGTCGCCGCTCAAGAAGATTTCGCCGCACAAGCTGCGCAGCACCTACGGCACCAACCTTTACCGCGCGACAGGCGACATCTACATGGTGGCGGATGTTCTGGGACACCGCGATGTCAACACCACCAAGAAGCATTACGCCGCAATCGAACAGGACCACCGCCGCGCCGCGGCGAAAGCCGTCAGATTGCGCGACGGCGACGACGAATGAGGCGTTTTTGACGAAAGGGCTGTTTTTTCGTCGTTTTCGCCTCACGACTATTATAAAATATTGACTTTTTAATAATAGTCTGTTATGCTTGAAGCATCAAGGACGGAGTGTATTTTATGGACATTTCTTCAGTCAACAGCGACCTCATACGCGGCAATGTGACCACCATCATACTGGGGTCACTCTGGAACCGCGACCGCTACGGTTACGACATCCTGAAGGAGATCGAAACCAAGAGCGAGGGGCAATACAAATTGAAGCAACCCACACTCTACAATCAGCTCAAACGCCTGGAAAAACAGGGTTTGATTTCCTCCTACGACGGCGACCCCGACGACACGGGCGGCGGAAGACGCCGCTACTACTCTCTCACCGCCGAAGGCAGGAGCTTCCTCGAAAAGGAGCGTTCCGAATACGAGTACTCCCGCACCATTCTCGACAAGCTCGTTTCATCTCAGCAGTTCGATTTCGACAAGACCCCCGCGCCTTTCAACACCGATGACCTTCGCCCCTACACCAAGAAGGACAATTCCGACAAATCCAAGGTGGTCTACCGCGAAAAGGAAAAGGTGGTCGTGGTTGAGAGGAAGATTTACCTCGACCCCGCAGGAAACGAGATAACCGAGGAAGAGGCGGAGCGCCTTGCCGCGGAGGGCGGACGCGCCGTTGCGGTGTCCCCCGAGGAGCTTGAGAGGCTGGAGGCCGAAAAGCAGGAGGAGCTGAAGAGAATTGAAGCGGAAAAGCAGGCCGAACTCGAACGCATCGAGGCGGAAAAACAGGCGGAGCTCGAACGCATCGAGGAAGAAAAGCAAGCCGCGCTTGTCAGAATCGAGGAGGCGAGGCAGGCTCAGTACCTGCGTCTCACCGAGGAAGCGCGGGAGGAAAAGGAAAGGCTTTTGCGCGAGCACGATGACGAAATCAGGCGTCTGCGCGAAGAGAACAGGCTCGCGGAAGAGGCGTTGCAGGCAAAGGAAGCGGAATTTGCCGCCCTGCGTGAAGAAGAAAACGCACGCATAGAGCGCGAGCGCGAAGCGGCGGAGGAAAGGTTGCGCGACGGGTTTGAACAGCTCGAGGCGGAACGCCGCGCCGAAGAGGAGCGCCGCGTGGAGGCGGAGCGCGTGGAAGCCGAGCGCAAAGAGGCACTCGAGCGCGCCGAGCGCGAGCGCGCGGCGGCGGAAGAGAGGTTTGCGGCGGAACGCGAGGAATTCCTCGCCATGAAGCGTGCAGAGGACGAACGCCGCGAAAAGGAGGCGCGCGAAGCACGCGAGCGCGAGGAAGCAATCCGCCGTGCCGAAGAGGAACGCGCCGCCGCCCTCATGTCGCAAAAGACCATGTCCCTCGACGATGTGTTCAAGGAGCTTGACTCCAAGTCGGAATACACCGCGACAAAGGACGAGGGCGAAAGACTGATTGTGGAGGACACGGAGTGGCAGATTTCGGGAGCTCCGCGCGACGACAGACCCACTGCCCTTCCCGACGAGGAAAAGGAGGAGGAAAAGCCAATCGACGACACTCCCCCCGTCGCGTTTGCGGAGCCCGCACCCGAAAAAGAGGAAGCCGCCGAACCCGAAGCGGAAAAGTCGGAGACCGTTTCGCTCAAAGAGATTTTCGAAAGACTGAACGCCTCGTCCGAATACGACAAGAGGCAATCCGAGGAAAAGGAATACATAATAGAGGACGCCGAATGGCGAGTTGCCGGCGATGTGCCCGCACCCGAGGCGTCCGAGGCGGACAAGGCAACCGACGACGCCGAATGCAAGGACGAAGCGGCGGAAGAGGAACCTGTCTCTTATACACATCTGACGCTGCCG
>USEV01000066.1 GCA_900553825.1 uncultured Eubacteriales bacterium | reverse complement strand
CGAGATTCCTCTACGTCTCGTGGGCTCGGAGATGTGTATAAGAGACAGTTGATATACTTATTAAAATAATCACCGAGGCGCGCGTATATGCACAGTATGACCGGCTACGGAAAGGGGACTGCCGCCGCAAACGGCAAGACCGTCACCGTGGAGCTCAAAACCGTCAACCACAAGTTTTTCGACTGGAGCATGAAGATGCCCAAAGGCTTCCTCTTCCTGGAAGATTCCGCAAAGAAAACCGTTGCGGGGAAAGTGGCCAGAGGGCACATCGATGTCTTTGTCGGCTATGACTGCGAAAGCGGTGCGTTGACGGAATACCGCGTGGACAAGGAGCTTGCGGCAAAGTTCGCCGCCGCCGCGCGCGAGGTTGCGGACGCCGCCGGGGTGGAATGCGACCTTTCGGTGTCCGACCTGGTGCGCAATGCGGACATCCTGTCCGCCGCCGCCGCGGAGACGGACGAGGAGGAGCTCGGCAGACTGTTTGCAAACGCGCTCGACACAGCCCTCGACGGGCTTGTCGCCATGCGCAAAAGGGAGGGCGAAAGCCTCAGGGCGGACATCTCGTCCAAGCTCGATTCCATGCGTGCGTACCTCGACCGCATAACCGCACTGGCGCCCGAAGTCGTCGCCGATTACCGCGAAAAGCTGACGGCAAGGATAAAGGAGCTGCTCGGCGAGAGCGTTGCGGATATGTCGCGCGTGGCGACAGAAGTCGCGCTTTTTGCCGACCGTTGCGCCATCGACGAGGAGATTTCCAGGCTCGGCGCGCACATCGAAAACATGCGTGCGTTGCTTTCCGACGGCGACCCCGTGGGCAGGAAGCTCGATTTCCTCGTGCAGGAGATGAACCGCGAGACCAACACCATAGGCTCCAAAGCCAACGACCTGCGCATCACGGAGTGTGTGCTCGCCCTGAAAGGCGAGATTGAGAAAATCCGCGAACAGGCGCAGAATGTGGAGTGAACATGGAAAAGGGATTGCTCATTGTCATATCCGGTTTCAGCGGAGTGGGGAAGGGCACCGTCATACAGATGGTGCTGAACGAGCTCCCGGGGCTCAAGTTTTCGGTGAGCTGCACGACGCGCGCGCCGAGAGCGGGCGAGGAAGACGGCGTGAACTACTATTTCCTCTCGGAAGAGGAGTTCGAACGCAAGATAGACGAGGGCGCGTTCATTGAGTACACGCGCACTTTCACCAACTATTACGGCACTTTGAAAAGTGAAATCGACACCCCCATCGCGGCGGGTGTGGACATATTGCTCGAGCTCAATGTCGTGGGCGCAAAGAACATCAAGAAGCTTTACCCCGACTGCGTGACGATATTCGTGAGGCCGCCCTCGATGGAAGCGCTCAAGGCGCGTCTGGTGGGCAGGGGTTCGGAAAGCCCCGAAAGCCTGGAACGCAGGCTCAACGAAATCGACAGCGAGAGCAAGGAAATTCCGTCATACGACTATGTGGTGGTCAACGCCGTTGCGCGCACCTGCGCCGAGGAAATCGTCGGCATAATAAGGAGCGAGCACCTGCGCACCGACCGCGGCGCCAAATAAGACTCATTCGGAGGAACCGACTATGATGATTGACCCCCCAATCGACAAACTCATCAAGAAAGCGGAATGCCGCTACGCGCTGACCTGCGCCGTTGCAAAACGCACCCGCGAGCTTCTGACCAGTGACAGCGCTTACCTCGAAAAGAGCGGCGAAAAGCCCGTCACGCTTGCCTGCAAGGAAATCTACGAAGGCAAGGTCAAAATCGTGCGCGACTGATGCTTTACGGCAAGAATGTTGTGCTCGGAGTGAGCGGCGGGATTGCCGCTTACAAGAGTTGCGAAATCGTCTCGCGGCTCAGGAAACTCGGCGCCAATGTGGATGTGATCATGACCCGCAATGCCGAGGAGTTTGTCACGCCGCTCACCTTTGAAACGCTTTCGGGCAACAAGGTGGTGTGCGGGATGTTCGAGCCGCGCGAGGAGCACGATGTGCGCCATGTTTCGCTTGCAAAAAAAGCGGACATCCTCGTCGTCGCACCCGCAACGGCGAATGTCATTGCCAAGTTCGCGCAGGGGATTGCCGACGATATGCTGACCACGACATGGCTTGCGACAAAGGGCGTGAGAATGATTGCCCCCGCGATGAACACCGCGATGTACGACGACAAGGTGACGCGTGCCAACATCAAGGCGCTGGAGGACGCGGGCACGGTTGTCGTCGACCCGACCGTGGGCAGGCTCGCCTGCGGCGACACGGGCAGAGGCAAGATGGCGGAGCCCGTCGACATCGTGGAGAGGATTGTGGATATCCTCACCCCAAAGCAGGACCTTGCCGACAAGACGGTGCTGATTACGGCAGGCGGCACGGAGGAATGCATCGACGGCGTGCGCGTCATTACCAACCATTCCAGCGGCAAGATGGGCACCGCGCTCGTGCATGCCGCGGCGGAACGCGGCGCGAAGGTCGTGCTGGTGCACGCGAACATGAGCGTGCCCGTGCCCGAGTGCGTGGCAAAGACGGTGACGGTGAAGAGCACCGGAGAGATGATGGACGCGGTGCTCGATGAGCTTCCGTCGGCTGACATCGTCGTCATGGCGGCGGCGCCTGCGGATTACCGTCCCGCAACAACCTACAGGAACAAGATAAAGAGTGCGGAACTGACGCTGAAACTTGTCAAGAATCCCGACATCGCAAAGGCGGTCGGGGAGCGTAAAGGCGACAAAAAACTCGTCGTTTTTGCCGCCGAAACGGAGGAGCTCATTGCTCATGCGAAAGCCAAGCTCGCGTCCAAGCACGCCGACCTGGCTGTCGCAAACGATGTGACGATGAAAGGTGCGGGCTTCAATTCAGACACCAACATCGCCTCGCTCGTGTTCCCCGACGGGAGCGTGCGCGAGTGCGGGCTGATGACCAAACGCGAGCTTGCGGATGTCATCTTCGACGCCATCCTTGAAAGCTATGGTGCTTGAAGTCATAGTCGACATCTCCACGGCGGAAATTGACCGTCCTTTCGACTACGAGGGGGAAGATATGCCGACGGGTAGCCGTGTCGCGGTGGATTTTGCTCACCGTCACACCGTCGGTTTTGTTGTCGGCAAAAAGGAAAAATCTGATTTTCCCTCTCTCAAACAAGCAAAATATCTCGATTCTCCGCTCCGCGAGGACCAGTTGCGGCTCATGGAGCAGATGCGGGCAAAATACAATCTGCGGCACATAGATGTGCTGCGGCTTTTCGTCCCCGCAAAACTCCGCGAGGAGCGCGACCCGGAGTTGAAGAGGATTTTCCTCGAGCCCCGCGACGACATTCCGACGGAGGAAATGACGGAGGCGCTGAAGCGCGCGCCCAAGCAAAAGGCGGCGCTCGCGTACATGGCACAAAACGGCGGCGAACTGCTGACCGCACTCAACGATATGTTCGGTGCGGGAGCGGTGAGCGCGCTGCGCGAAAGGGGTTTCGTCAAGGAGACGCGGGTGCGCGAAACTCGGACGCCGTTGAAGACCCTCTCCGGCAACAGAAAGAGCGTCACGCTCACTCCCGACCAGAAAGAAGCTGTCGAAGCGATAAGCACCGGGAAAGGAGTGTTCCTCCTGCACGGAGTGACGGGGAGCGGCAAGACGGAAGTTTATATGTCCGTCATCGAGCGTATGCTTTCGCTCGGAAAGACGGCAATAATGATGGTGCCGGAAATTTCGCTCACTCCGCAGATACTGGGGATTTTCCGCGCGAGATTCGGGGATAAAGTGGCTCTTCTGCACTCCGGGCTGAGTGCGGGCGAGCGTTACGACGAGTGGAAACGCCTGCGCGACGGCGAGGCGAAAATCGCAATCGGACCCCGTTCCGCAGTTTTTGCGCCCCTGGAAAACATCGGCGTCATCATCATGGACGAGGAGCACGATTCGAGTTACATAAGCGAATCCAACCCCCGTTACGACACCAAGGAAGTGGCGCTCATGCGCGCTAAGGACTGCGACGCGGCGCTCGTGCTGGGCTCCGCCACTCCCGACATGGAGAGCTATCTCAACGCCGTCGAGGGGAGATACAAGCTGCTCACCCTCAGGAAGCGCATCGCGGCATACGCCTTGCCCGAGATGGAGATTGTCGACATGGTGCAGGAGTTCCGTTACGGCAACCGTTCGCTCTTTTCGGCGGCGCTTGCGGACGGCATCAGGGCGGCGCTTGAACGCAAGGAACAGGTCATCCTCTTCCTCAACAGACGCGGATTTGCCTCTTTCATAATGTGCAAGGAATGCGGCTGGGTGGCGAAGTGTGCCGACTGTGATGTGTCGCTGACATACCACAAGACGGAAAACGAGCTCAAGTGCCATTGTTGCGGCAGGCGTTATCACCCCGTGTCCAAGTGCCCGAACTGCGGCGGAGAGAACATAAGGCAGGGCAGAATCGGCACCGAAAAGGTGGTGGAAGAGCTAAAAGCTCTTTTCCCCGGGGTGCGGACGCTGCGCATGGACAACGACACCACCACGCGCAAGGACAGTTATTTCCGCATTCTTGACAAGTTCGCGGCGGGGGAGGCGGATGTGCTGGTCGGCACGCAGATGATAGCAAAAGGGCATGACTTCCCGAATGTGACTCTCGTCGGAATCCTCGAGGCGGACGCGGCGCTGTATTTCAGCGATTACCGCTCCTCGGAGCGCACTTTCCAGCTCATCACGCAGGTCGCGGGAAGAGCGGGCAGAGCGGACAAGAAGGGCAGAGTCATCCTGCAGACATTCGCCCCGCGGCACTATGTCTTTGCCTTCGGCAGGACATACGACTACGAGGGGTTCTGGAAAAAGGAAATCAACACGCGCAAGGTCACCAAATTCCCGCCGTTCACCAAGGTCGTGCGGGTGCTGGTGGCGGCGGAAGAGGAGCAACAGGCGGTGGACTCCACACGGGAAATCTACCGCAGGCTACTGGATTTGCAACGGAAAACAGGCAAATTCGTGTATCTCGGGGCGGCA
Source organism: uncultured Eubacteriales bacterium (assembly GCA_900553825.1). Classification (GTDB taxonomy): domain Bacteria; phylum Bacillota; class Clostridia; order Christensenellales; family CAG-917; genus Limadaptatus. The sequence continues at coordinate 228 of USEV01000066.1, read as the reverse complement.
AAGTCGCCCGTGACCCGTATGCACGGGCTCACGCGCTATCAGGTGCTCATGCGCCTGCAACCCGAGATATTCGACGAGGTGATGCCCGAGGTCTTCGCGCTCACCCTCGCCAACAAACCGCAAAAGGGGAGCTGCTTTGCGGAGATAAATCCGCAGAGCCTGATATGACATGGCAAAGAGAATAATTCCTGTCTCTTATACACATCTGACGCTGCCGACGATAAGGCT
>USEV01000065.1 GCA_900553825.1 uncultured Eubacteriales bacterium | reverse complement strand
TTTGCCGTCCCTTCGGACGGCGGTCAAAATCTCCTTTTATTATTTGCGTCACAGGACGCATTGTGTCTTTCAGTCAACAAAAATTCCCCCGCGCGACGCCGCTTGATGACGCCGTTCGGGGAAACTCGCTCGCCGCGCTTCGGCGCGACGCCCTCCCCGCGCCGAAGCGCGGGGAGCGGAGTCGGTGTCATTCAAGATTCTTTTTGAGGGTCTCGAGCTCCTCGGCAAGCTTCGCGGGAAGTTTGTCGCCGAACTTGGCGTAGAATGCCGCGATGCCTTCCGCGTCCTCTCTCCAGAGTTCCTTGTCCACGGTGAGGAGGTTTGCGATGTCCTCCGTGGTCATGTCAAGCCCTGTGAGGTCGATGTCCTCGGGGTTGGGCACATAGCCGATGGGCGTCTCGACCGCATCGACTGCGTCCTCGGTGCGGCGGAGAATCCAATCCAGCACGCGCAGGTTGTCGCCGAAGCCGGGCCACAGGAAGTGCCCCTCTTCGTCCGTTCTGAACCAGTTGACATTGAAGAACTTGGGCTTCTTTGTGACCTTTTCGCCCATTTCCAGCCAATGTCCGAAGTAATCGCCCATATTGTAGCCGCAGAACGGCAGCATCGCCATGGGGTCACGACGCACGACGCCGACTGCTCCGCTCGCCGCTGCAGTCGTCTCGGATGCCATGATGGAGCCCACAAACACGCCGTGTGCCCAGTCACGCGCTTCGTAAACGAGCGGCGCGGTCTTCGCACGCCTGCCGCCGAACACAATTGCGTCGAGCGGGACGCCCTGCGGATTCTCGAATTCGGGAGAGATGCAGGGGCAGTTCTTCGCGGGAGCGGTGAAACGGGAGTTGGGGTGCGCACCCTTCACGCCGTTTGCCCTGTCCTCGTCCGTCCAGGGGTTGCCCTTCCAGTCAACCGCCTTCTTGGGAGGATTCTTGTCAAGGCCTTCCCACCACACCGTGTTGTTTTCGAGGTTGTGCACGACATTGGTGAAGATGGTGCCCTTGCGGGTTGTCGCAAGCGCGTTGGGGTTGGACTTCTCGTTTGTGCCGGGAGCAACGCCGAAGAAGCCGTTCTCGGGGTTGATGGCATAAAGCCTGCCGTCCGCACCGACGCGAATCCACGCGATGTCGTCACCGACAGTGTAGACCTTGTATCCCTTTTCGGCAAACGCCTTGGGGGGAATGAGCATTGCGAGGTTGGTCTTTCCGCAAGCGGAGGGGAACGCCGCGGCGATATACTTGGTCTCGCCGTTGGGTTTCTCCACGCCGAGGATGAGCATGTGTTCGGCAAGCCATCCCTCGTTGCGGCCGAGATAGGACGCTATGCGCAGTGCAAAGCACTTCTTGCCGAGGAGCACATTGCCGCCGTAACCGGAGTTGACGGACATGATGGTGTTGTCCTCGGGGAACTGGCAGATGTAACGCTTCTCTTCGTCGATGTCGGCTTTCGCGTGCAGACCGCGGACGAAATCGTCGCTTTCACCGAGAGTGTCGAGCACCTTCTGCCCCACTCTGGTCATGATTGCCATGTTGAGCACGACATAGATGCTGTCGGTGAGCTCGATGCCGATCTTGGAGAAGGGAGAGCCGACCGCGCCCATGGAATAGGGAATGACATACATGGTCCTGCCCTTCATCGCACCCTTGTAGATGCCCTTGAGCAATTCGTACGCCTTGTCCTTCTGCATCCAGTTGTTGGTGGGACCTGCGTCCTCTTCCTTTTCGGTGCAGATGAAGGTACGGCCTTCGACGCGCGCGACATCGTTGACCGCCGTGCGGTGCAGATAGCACCCGGGGAGGAGCTCCTGGTTGAGCTGAATCATCTCGCCGGTCGCCATGGCTTCCTTGCGGAGTGCTTCAAGCTGCTCCTCGCTTCCGTCGATGAGAACAACCTTGTCGGGGTTGCAAAGAGCCGCGCTCTCATCGATGAACTTCCTGACTCCTTTGTTTTCAAGTTTCATAAAAACCTCCGACGCCTTGCCCTGTCAAAAGGTAGGCGTGTTTTAATTGCACGGGTTCACGGCGATACGCCTGCGCGAGCGCCCACACGGGCGCCGAGTGTAAAACCGTACCTCAATAAATATTACAACCATATAAAGAAGGTGTCAATCACAACTTTGCCGCACCGTTTGCCGCCCCGCCGCGTATGTCGCTTGCTCCCGAATTGCCGCCACGCGTTCCCGCCCGCCTGCACAATACCGCCCGAAACGGTATTTCAAGCGGCAAACAAGACGGTTTGAGATAATGAAAAGTGTGGAAAAGTGCTCCTTTTGGCGGTGTAATTGTCATAAATTTGCTCGGAATTATCCACATGGCCGACCGCCGAAACACCCCCGAAAACACGGCAAATGACACGATTCAGTCCCCTTTCCCCCAATATAGCCCAAAAATGCCCGAATGGAGGAAAATCCTACTGTTCAGCCGCATTTTGCGGATTTCGGGCTCACTTCCGCCCCGAATGAGACAAATGCCGCAAAAGCCACTGTTCAGAGGCTTTTCGGGCGTTTTCAGGGCTTTTTGGGGCAAATCCGCCGCTTTGCCTCAAACGACCTCAAATTGCCCCTAAAATGCGGGAAAACCGCACTGCACAGAGGCTTTCCGAGGCATTTGCAAGCCATTTTGCCACTTAATACCGATAAAGCCTCCGACAAGCGCCGTATAGCGTAAATCACCCTTTCCGCGTACTGTTACGCCTAAAAACGGCGCATTTTGCGAGCTTTTCCCCGTCATTTTGAGCATTTTGGCAAGCCACGGTACACCTCAGCGGACATTTTGCCCTCTTACGGCGCGATTTCATCGCGCTTTCGCCCTGTTTCGCCCCGGCTCGACAACACCGCGCCATCCCGCCGCATATTAAATTTCCCCTCACTTTCCCGGCGGGCAGCCCGTCCCAAACGACAAAAAGCCGTTTCAAATATTGTTCGCCGCTTTTCACCCCGTTTTTCGGCTTCCCCTCAGTTTCACATCTTGCCTCGGGAGCCCGACTCGCTTTCGCACTGCGGATTGCCCGTCTAAAGCCCCCGGATTTGCCTGCGCCGTCGCAGGTGTTATAAATAGGCGTATTTTTGAGAGCACTTTTCTAAAAAACGCACTATTTTATAGAACCGATTGAAAATCTATTCTGAAAATAACCGTATTTTATAGCACTTACACCGCTGGGAGAATACTTGAAGGTTTTTCTTTCTCCGTGTAAAAATTCTGGGCAAATCGCCCGAAAACAGAGCCGACAGGCGCGTTTCGGAACTTCTGCGGGTTTTCCTTCCCCTTTCGCATTTTGCGGCAATATTTTTCATTTATTGCGCACGGTGCACCGTGTACTTCTCTTTTGCGCCTTCGGGAACATATTTTGCTCCGCTCTTGAAATCACGCCCCGCGCGGTGTATAATTTGCCTATCAAAGCACTTCGGAGGATATTATGACGACTTCTACCATCGGGGCCATAATCGGGGGTGTAATCGCCGCCGTAATCGTCATTTTCTTTGTCGCGCTCTCTGTCCGCACGGCTCTCAACCGTCCGACCACTTTGCCGGGCAAAGCCAGAGATTTGCAGAAAATCGACAAGGATAAGGCCGTCAGGCACCTGCAGGAGGCAATCCGCATTCCCACCGTGTCCATGGTGGAAGAATATGCCGACAATATCCAGCCTTTCGTCGACTACCGCAACTGGCTGGAAAAGACCTATCCCCTGCTCAATGCGGCGGCGGAAAGGGAAATCATTGCCGGCTACAGCATCATCTATCACCTCAAAGGCAAAAATCCCGCTCTCCGCGGCGGTTGCTACCTCAGTCACATAGATGTCGTGCCCGCGCCCGCGGACGGCTGGGAACACGACCCCTTCGGCGGCGTGCTCACCGATGACGGCTACATCTACGGCAGAGGCGCGCAGGACATGAAGAGTCACATGATTGCTCTTCTCGAGGCGGTGGAATATCACCTCGCAAACGGCAAGCGCTTCGACCGCGACCTCTACCTCTGCTTCGGACACGACGAGGAACCCGGCAACTCCACTTCGGGCGCCGCGAACATCGTCCGTCACCTCAAGGCAAAGGGCGTGGAGATGGAATTCGTCATTGACGAAGGCGGCACGGTCCTCGACGGCAAACTGCTCGGCATACCCCACACCGTCGGGCTCATCGGCGCGTGCGAGAAAGGCAACGGCGACCTCGAGCTCGTCGTCAACAAGGCGGGCGGTCATGCCTCCAACCCCAAGCCCCCGACGGCAGTCGGGCTGCTCTCGCAGGCGGTTGCCAAAGTGGAAGCAAACCCCATGCCCACCCGTTGGACAAACATGACCAAGGAAACATTCAAAGCCCTTTCGCCCTACTGCAAGGGTCCGTTCAAATTCGTCCTAACCAACCGCGATGTGTTCGGTCCGTTGCTCAAATTCGTCTTCACGAAAGTCGCGCCCATGACAAACGCGCTCGTCCGCAGCACCTTTGCCCCCACCATGCTCTGGGGAAGCGACGCACGCAATGTCATCCCCAAAGAGGCAAAGGCGAACATCAACTTCAGAATCATCACGGGCGAGACCGCCGACGATGTCAAAAAATATCTCAACAAGCTCCTCGGCGACAAAGTCTCGGTCAACCTGCTCGAATATTCCGACCCGTCGCCCGAGGCGGATGTGCATTGCACGGCATACAACCGCCTCACCGAAAGCATCACGGAAACATTCGACGACATCGTGGTCGCGCCGTATATGTTCATCGCGGCGTCGGACGCCCGCTTCTACAACCCGCTGACGGACAATGTCTTCCGCTTCGGACCCTTCATCAACACGCTCGACGACCAATCGCGCATACACGGCATCAACGAGCGCCTGCATGTCGACCAACTGGAAAAGGCGACACAGTTCTTCGTCAAGTGCCTTGACAAGATGCTTGCGGAGTGACGCGCAAAACCCGCACTTATCTCGCACGCTAACGACACGGGAAGACCGCCGCTCAACGCGGCGGTTTTTCGACGCCGCACCGTGGGCGGCGGCATGAGCACTTCCGAGTCGGTCAACATCATTGCTTAATTAAAGTTAATTATACGCCGACATCTCTTCAATCATTCCACGATACAACCGCACCGTAGTTCCGATTGAAATGACTGCGCCCATGCTCCGATTGGCATGGCTGCGCCGAAGTCGGAGCCCTATGCTTGTCGGTGCCGTTGCTTAATTAAGGTCAATCATCCGTCAACATCTTCCCTTCCGCCTTGCTCGCATGGCTTTGCGCCTGTCTCTTATACACATCTCCGAG
>USEV01000064.1 GCA_900553825.1 uncultured Eubacteriales bacterium | reverse complement strand
CGTGACATACGCCTTGTTGATGATGTTGCGCTCTCCCGAAAGGCTTTCGACATAGGTCTTGACGCACACCTCCATGGAAGTCCTGCCGGCGTATGTTATCTTGCCCGACATGACGATGGTGTCGTTGACGCGGGCGGGAGCGCGGAACTCCAGCGCGTCCACGAAGACGGTGGTGACATTGCGCTCGGAGTGACGCCTCGCGACAACCGCGGCGAGGATGTCGATCCAGGACATGAGCTGCCCCCCGAACAGACGGTCAAAGCCGTTGATGTCCGATTGAGTGACGATGTGCACCTGCTCGGTGTAGGATTCCGAGGGGTGCTTGAAAGGCACTTTCGCACCCGTTTCGGCAGTGTCTGTTTGCGCTTGCGTCATTCCTGCTCCTTCCGAGTCGCGAGCATCTTTCTGAACTCGTCCTCGTCGATGATTTTTATGCCGAGTTTCTGTGCTTTTTCAAGTTTGCTTCCCGCGTCGGCACCGGCAACCACGAGGTCGACGGTCTTTGAAACCGACGCCGCCACTTCCCCGCCGTTGTCCTCGATGAGGGCGGTTGCCTCGCCGCGCTTCAATGTGGGCAACGACCCGGTGAGCACCACCCGCATACCGTCGAACGCACCGCTCTTTCTGTCGGCTTCGGTGACGGTCACGCCCGCCTCGAAAAGCGCGTCCAGGGCGGCGATGTTTTCGGGGTCGGCGAAGTAGTCCGCGATGTTGCAGGCAAGGATTTCGCCTATACCGTCAACGGCGAGCAAATCCTCTTTTTTTGCACCGATCAGGGACTTAAAGTTGCCAAAACGCTTTGTCAAGTCCTTTGCCGTCTTTTTGCCGATGCCGTCGATGCCCAACGCAAAGAGGAGCCTGTCCATGGTCGTGGTCTTGGATTTTTCAATCGCGGCGATGAGGTTTTCCGCCTTTTTGTCGCCGAATCTGTCAAGGTCGACGATGTCCTCTTTGGTGAGTCTGAGAAGCTGCGACGGAGTGCGTATTCCGAGCTCGTTGTAGAACTGTTCCGCCGTCTTTTCCGAGAAGCCCTCGATGTCCATGGCGTCCTTGGAGGCGAAGTGGTCCAGCATGGAAACAATCTGCGGCGCGCAGTGCTCTCCCGTGCAATAGAGGAACGCCCCTTCTTCGCGGACGGGTGCGCCGCACGCGGGACATACGGTGGGCTTTTCAACCTGTTTCGCCTCGGGATTTTCCTCCGCCACACCCGTGATTTCGGGGATGACATCGTTGCTCCTGCGGATGAACACCCTGTCGCCGATGCGCACCTTCTTTTTGAGGATGTCGCCGTAATTGTTGAGCGTCGCACGCCTGACCGTGACGCCGCCGATGTCCACGGGGTCGAGCACGGCAAGCGGGTTGAGCTTGGCACTCCTGGACACCTGCCACACGACATCTCTGAGGACGGTCGTCATCTCGTCGGCGCGGAACTTATAGGCAATCGCCCACTTGGGGAACTTTTCGGTGTAACCTATCTCGTCGCGGAGCGCGGTGTCGTTGACCTTGAACACCACCCCGTCGATGAGGAAGTCAAGCTTTTCGCGGATTTCTTCCACGCGTTTGCAGAATTCTTCCGCTCCTCTTTCGTCCGAAACGACGGTGAAATCGCCCTCGGTTTCAAAGCCCTCCGCGCTCAGGAAGTCGTGCATTTCCACCTGCGACGCGAAGTGCCTGTCGCTGTAACCGATGTTGTACGCCATGAAGGACAGCTTGCGTCCCGCGGTGACGGAAGGGTCGAGGTTGCGGATTGCGCCCGCGGCACCGTTGCGCGCGTTCTTGAGCGGCTCGTCCGCCGTGCGGTTGTATTCCTCCAGGGCGGAAAGACGCATTATGCCCTCGCCCTGAATCTCGATTGTGCCCTTATAGGCTATCTCGCGCGGCACACCCGCTATGGTGCGGACCTGTGCCGTGACTTCCTCGCCGGTCACGCCGTCGCCTCGTGTCGCCGCCTTTTGCAGTTTGCCCTCGCTGTAAAGGATGTTGAGAGTCAGCCCGTCGAACTTGTATTCCGCCGTGAGCTCCGGCACTCTGCCGATTGCCTTGGACAGCTTTCCGTACCACTCGGCAAGCTCCGCCGTGCTTTTGCACTTGTCCAGGCTGTAAAGGCGCAGGAGATGACGCGACTCCGCGAACTTCTTCTGCGGTGCGCCCCCTACCCTGTGCGTGGGCGAATTCTTGAGGGAATAGCCCTCGCTCTCTTCGAGGGCGCGGAGCTCGTCGTAGAGCGCGTCGTACTCCGCGTCGGAGACGGTGGGCGCGTCCTCTTCGTAGTAAAGCTTCGCATAGCGGTTGAGCTTTTCGACAAGCTCTTTCATTTTCTCGTAAGCCGTCATATCATTCCTCGACTATTCTGAGATTTGGCGCGGCGACGGCAAGCGAGAAGCGTTTGACGCCGAGCCCCTTGAAGGCGATTGCCGCGGTCTTGTCCTCGCCCTCGCCGACGGTGGAAATGATGATGCCTCTGCCGAATTTGTTGTGTTCGACGATGACATCTTTTTTGAACTCGTCGTAGGACGGGGAAGCGGTCTTGGGCTTGGGTGTGGGCTTTGCCGCGGCGCGTTGCGAGAGGCGTTCGTAATACGCCTCGCGGTCCTCGGACTTTTGCGGATAGAACGCTCCGCCGACGCGAATCGAGGCTTTATCCCCTCGCATTTCCGTGATGAACCTGCTTTTCGGATTATATACAGTTTCGCCGAATCTGAACCGCGAGCGCGACGAAAGCACAAAAAGCCTGCGTTTTGCACGGGTGGCGGCGACATACATCAGGCGCCGTTCCTCCTCGACATCGCCGTTTGCGAGCGCGGCGGCGGAGGGGAAAACTCCCTCTTCCAGCCCCACCACGAACACATTGGGAAACTCCAGCCCTTTCACCGCGTGTATTGTCGCGACGGTGACATAATCGTCGCCGTTCATCTCGTCGGAATCCGAAACGAGAGCAACCGACTGCATGAAGTCCGCAATGCCCGCCTCGGGGTTGTCTTCCAGAAATCCCGCGACTGCGCCGACGAGTTCCTCTATGTTCTCGAAGCGGTTGCGCTCCTCGGGGTCGTCGCTGTTTTTGAGCGCGCCTTCGAGCCCGCTCCGCCTTATCATGTAGCCCATGAAATCCACGGGTTTCATGGTGGAAAGAGCGGTTTCGATGTCGCGCATCGCTTCCGTGAACGAGGCGAATTTCTTTGCGCTCGCGTCGGGGATTGCTCCGCCCTCGGCGAGGACCTTGTAGAAAGGCTTTCCGCTCGCCTGCGCCGTTGCGATGAGGTTTGCGACGGTCGCCTGCCCTATGCCGCGTCGCGGATAGTTCACCACTCGCAGGAAGCTGTCGTTGTCGCTGGGGTTGAGGGCAAGCCTGACATAGCCCAGCGCGTCCTTTATCTCCTTGCGTTCGAAGAACCTGAACCCGCCGAACACCTTGTAGGGAATGCCGTGCAGATTGAAATCCTCTTCAAAAAGGCGCGTGAGGGAGTTCGCGCGCACCAGCACCGCCATGTCGCGGTAGCTTTCGCCTCGGCTGACCAACGCGTTTATCTTGCGGCTGACATATCCCGCCTCGTCGCGGTCGCCGTACGCCTCGTAGTGCTCGACGCTCTCCCCTTCTCCCAGCGCGCTCCACAGCGTCTTGCTGTTCCTTGCTGAGTTGTTTTTGATGACATTGTTCGCCGCGTTGAGAATCGCCGTCGTGCTGCGGTAGTTCTGTTCGAGCTTGTAGACCTTCGCGCCCTCGAAATCCTTGGGAAAGTCGAGGATATTCTTTATCTCCGCTCCGCGCCAGCTGTAGATGCTCTGGTCCTCGTCGCCCACGACAAAGAGGTTGCCCCACTTGCCCGCGAGCATTTTCACCAGCTTGTACTGCACGGCGTTGGTGTCCTGAAATTCGTCCACATGGATGTAGCGGAAACGGTTTTGCCATTTCTCGAGCACCTCGGGGTATGCCTCGAAAAGCTCCGCCGTCTTGAGAAGCAGGTCGTCGAAATCCATTGCGTTCGAGGACGCCAGCTCCCGTTCGTATGCCGTGTAGACCGCAGTTACTATCCTTGCGTCGGTGACGAAATCCTTTATCTCGCCGTAATATTCCTCGGGGTCCAGCTGAGCCGTCTTTGCGGAGGAGATGTGGTTGAGGTAGTACCCTTTTTTCTTCGGGTCGGCGCCGTGCACATTGTCGCACATGCGCTTGACCACGCGCTCGCTTTCAAGCTCCGTGTAGATGGCAAAGTTCTGGGTGTAGCCGAGCTTGTCACCGTCCATGCGCAACATCTTTGCGCACATTGAGTGGAATGTGCTCGTCCAGATTGCCCTCTCCGCGCCCGTTTCGCGCGCTATGCGCTCCTGCATCTCGTCGGCGGCTTTGTTGGTGAATGTTATCGCCAGAATGTTGTAAGGGTCGACGCCCATATCGAGCAGACGACAGATATGCGCGGTGAGAACGCGGGTCTTTCCGCTGCCCGCGCCCGCAATGACGAGTATTGCGCCCTCGGTGTCCTCCACCGCCTTTGTCTGCTGTTCGTTCAAACCGAAATCCCGCATGTTGTTATGATACCATAACCGCATGAAAAACACAACAGAAACCCGTCCCGAAATAGGTGCTCAAATGCGGTGTCGCGCGCGGCGAGCGCGGCGTGTGCTCTCGCCCGCAAACGGGTGCGAATGCGGAGCCGTTGCGCGTGCCTTTCAACCTTTTTCTGAAGCCTCAATCCCCGTTTAACATAAATTTGTCGACCTATTTTTCAACCGATGTTGATAAATCTCCCGGGGTATGATATTATAATTATTGATTTGTCTTTCGGAGGATGAATTATGGTGGATTTTTTCGATAATTACGACGAAATCGAGTTTTTGGAAAGCGAGATCGAAGACGACGATCCCGATGCGCCCGTAGGCAGTCTTTTCGATGTGGTCGAGGGCAAGGTTTGCCCCGTCGCCCAAAAGACACAGCCCGCACCCGCAGAAACCGTCGTCGAGGAAACCGTTCCCGCCGAGGAGGAGCAAGCCCCCGTCGTGCAGGAGGTTGCCGCGGTTGAGGAGGAGCCCGTTCCCGTCGAGGAACCCGCACCCGAGCCCGTCGCAGCTGTCGAAACGCCGTCCGAGCCCGCTGCCGCGGACGACGCATCGGCGTACGGTACGGAGCTCCCGATAGGCATCTATGTTCCCTCCGCAGTCGGAAGCGAACCCGCTCCCGCAGAGCCCGCTCCAGTCGAAGAAGCGGCTGTCGAGGAACCCGCGCCCGCTCCTGCTCCCGTCGAGGAACAGGTCGCCGAAGAGCCCGCTCCTGCTCCCGTCGAGGAACAGGTCGCCGAAGAGCCCGCACC
>USEV01000063.1 GCA_900553825.1 uncultured Eubacteriales bacterium | reverse complement strand
GTCGGCAGCGTCAGATGTGTATAAGAGACAGATACGCTGATGTAGCTCAGGAGGTAGAGCACTTCCTTGGTAAGGAAGAGGTCGCGGGTTCGAGTCCCGCCATCAGCTCCAGCGTTGCCGCAAGGCGCTGCGCACGAAAAACGCGGGCAAGGCGATTCTTGCAAAATACATAATAATCCCCGTCCTCACAGTGCTTGCCGTCGCCGTTTCGATAGGCATCTGGAAGCTCATGGAATATCTCACGGGCTGAGCCCCGCACGCCTCTCCCGTGTCTTGCGGGGAGCCGCGGAAGGCGGGGAGAGCGAAGTGAGGCAGGCTCGGTAACACGAATGAGAAAAACAAAAAAGCACATTTCATCGTCCGAAATGTGCTTTTCAAGTTGCCGTTTTGAAATTTCAGCCCAGCGGGAGCACGCGGGCGCTGAAGTCGTAGAGGTCTATCGCAAGCAGTTTGTTGCGAAGCCCCGGGTTCCCGAGAAGCGTCCTCACCGCCTCCGCAACCTGGAACGACGCTATGTTGCAGGCGGTGAACGCAAGCACCGGAGGCTCATCCTGGGAGGACATATTGCCGTATATCTTTTTCATGGAATCGTCACCCGGGAATATTGTGGAAATCTGTCCGTACCAGTGCGAGACGCCGCCCGTTATGAGCGGGATTTCGCGTTGCGCGCAGGCACGCTCGAGCTCGAAGCGGGTCTCCACATTGTCCAGCGCGTCTATGACCAAGTCGCAGTCGCGGATGAGGTCGTAGGCGTTGGAGTCGCTTATGCGCACGGCAAAGCTCTTCACATCGCTCATTGCGCTCTTCGAGATGTATCGCGCGATTGCCACGGCTTTGTTGATGCCGAGGGTCGTGGCGTTGCAGTACAGCTGTCGGTTGAGGTTGCTCTGCTCGAAAATGTCGCAGTCGCAGAGTTTGAGCCCGCCTATGCCGAGGCGGAAGAGCAGCTCCGCACAGTATCCGCCCAGACCGCCGCACCCCGCGATGAACACGGTCTTGTGGCGCAGGATGAGCTGTTGCTCCTGCGTTATCGCGCCGATATTCCGTCTTTCGGATTCTCTGTCGGACATCTTTTCCCCCTCAACCAGGATATTATACATAGCGGGCACCCGTTTTGTCAATATGCCCCTGTTTCGGGATGTCTGCGGTCGGGAATATCGCTCTTGAAACGCGCGAAAGCCTATGATATAATTATTATATACTTGTTGGTGTGCGCGTCACATGACAGCCGCACGCGCACTTAAAGGGGGATACATGGCAACTAAATACGGTTCTTATACCGGTAAGGTTATCAAAATCGACCTCACCACCCGCACATGGGCGGAATATCCCGTCAACGACGAGGACAGGCGATTGTTTCTGGGCGGCAAAATCCTCGCCGCGAGAATCCTGAACGACTTCATCACAAAGCCCATCGACCCGCTCGGCGAGGAGAATGTCATCGTCATAACAAGCGGCCCGCTCAACGGCACGGGTTGTCCGTCGTCGTCGAGGTTCAATGTGAGCACCATTTCGCCCCTCACGGGCATACTCACTTCCTCGAACTGCGGCGGCGGGTTTGCGGTTGCGATGAAGAGGGCGGGCTACGACGCGCTCATCATCACGGGCAAGAGCGAGGAATTCGTGTATCTGGATGTGACGGCGAAGGGCGTCGAGTTCAAGGACGCCGAGCCCTTCCGCGGCATGCTCACCGCGGACACGCAGAAGGCAATCGGCGGGAGGGGCAGCAAGCTGGTCATAGGGCCTGCGGGCGAGCACCTCGTCAGATACGCCTGCGCCGTCAGCGACGACAGAGCGGCGGGCAGAGGCGGCGTGGGTGCCGTCATGGGCAGCAAGAATCTGAAAGCCATCGTGGCGACGGGTTCGGGTATGCTCGAATACTACGACGCCGACCGTTTGCAGGAGGTCAAGAGGCTTTGGACAAAGCGTCTGCGCAACCACCCCCTGACGGGCGAACAGCTCCCCAAGCTGGGCACGGCGGCACTTCTTGCGCCCATGCACCACAAGAACATCCTTGCCACGCGCAACTTCGCGGCGGGGCGTTACGAGCATTACGACAAGGTCACGGGCGAGGAGCTCGCCGAAAAACATCTCGTCAGGAACAGGGGTTGCATCTCCTGTCCCATACAGTGCGCGCGCGTGGTGGAAGTCGACGGCAAGATAGTCAAGGGTCCCGAGGTCGAAATCATGGGTCTTATGGGCGCGAACATCCTCAACGACGATCTGGAAAAGATCATCCGCTGGAACTACGAGATGGATGAACTCGGCATGGACACCATCTCCGCGTCGGGCACGATTGCCTTTGCCATGGAGCTCAACGAAAAGGGGATGTGGAACTGCGGGCTGGAGTTCGGCAAAAAGGACAACATCTCCGAGATTCTGCACGAGATAGCCTTCCGTTCCACCGAGGTGGGCGACAAGCTCGCAAACGGTTCGCGCGAGCTCATGCGCGAGTTCGGCGGCGAGGACTTCTGCATACAGGTCAAGGGCATGGAGCTTTCGGCATACGAGCCGCGCGGCGCGGTGGGGCAGGGGCTCGGCTACTCGGTGTCCAACCGCGGCGGGTGCCACCTCAACGCCGGCTACGAAGTCGTGGTCGAGGGGCTCGGGCTCACCGTCAACCCCTACACCACCCACGGCAAGGCACAGATTGCCGTCATGTTCCAGAATCTCATGGAGGCGGTCAGCGCGGACGGGAACTGCCTGTTCACCACCTACGCCTTCTTCCCATTCTTCCTGTTCAAAAAGCCCAACAGCATCCTTTCGCGCACGGTGAACAAGGTCTTGCCCTATCTCGGGCCCGTGCTCGCGATTGCAAACAGATATCCGCATCTTCTGCATGTCAACATCTTTTCGATGTTGCCGCTCCCTGTCGCCATACACGCCGCGACGGGCATAAAGCTCACCATGGGCGACCTCATGCGCATAGGCGCGAGAGGCTTCAACCTCGAACGCATGATAAATCAGCGTCTCGGCATCGGCGCGAAGGACGACAAGCTCCCGCGCAGGCTCACCGACGAGGAACAGATCAAGGGCGACCCCCGCACCAAGGTCCCGCAGGCGAAGCTCAAGATGCAGTTCTACAAGGCGCGCGGCTGGGATAAGAACGGCATCGTCAAGAGGCACACCATACACTACTACGGCCTCGACAAGCTGGACAACATCGGCGAAAGACCCGTCGAGGCACAGGGCGAGCGCGTCCTGAAGCCCCGCAAGGGCAAGAAAAAATCGGCGAAGGGCAAGGAGAGCGCCGCGAATGGTTAATGTGGAATTTTTCGGGCTGTACAGGCTCAACTACAAGATGAAGGAATGTCATCTCGACGCAAGGAATGTCCTTGACCTCTTCGGGGAGCTCAACAAGATGAACCCCGTCTATTCCGTAAAGGAGCTCAAGAACTCCATCGTGATAGTCAACGATGTCAACATCAACGATCTGAAAAAGTATCGCACCAAACTCCGTGAGGGCGACAAGGTGCTCATCATGTCGCCCGCGTCGGGAGGCTAGGAGGAAAAATGTTTACGGCGGCAGTGGTCACCGTGAGTGACAAAGGATACAAAGGCGAAAGGGAGGACATCTCCGGCGCGGTGGTGACGAAGGAGCTGGAAAAGGGCGGCTTTGCCGTGCGTTCGCGCACCGTGGTCCCCGACGAGCGCGAGATGATCGAGAACGCGCTGAAAACCCTTGCCGACGAGGGAGTGAACCTCGTCGTCACGACGGGCGGCACGGGGTTCGCACCCCGCGATGTCACCCCCGAGGCGACGCTCGCCGTCGCCGAAAAGGTCGTGCCCGGGGTTGCGGAGGCAATCCGCGCCCAGTCCATGAAGTACACCGACAGGGCAATGCTCGGGCGGGGCGTGTGCGTGATAAGAAAGGGCACCGTGATACTCAATCTGCCCGGCTCGCCCAAAGCGTGTGCCGAGAGTCTTTCCGCAGTCATAGGTCCCCTGGGACACGGCGTCAACATACTTTGCGGCAAGGAAGGGGAGTGCGCGCGCTGATGCTCAGGGTGATGTCTTACACCGCGGCGCTCGCGGCGGTGGAAAAGAAATTCTCGGCAATGCTCGTTGCCGAAAAAAGAGATGTTGACAAGGCGGCGGGAATGATTTGCGCCGCCGATGTGCTTTCCGCCGAAACGGTGCCCGCATTCGACCGTTCCACCGTGGACGGCTATGCCGTGGCTTGCGCCGACACCAACGCGGCGAGCGCGGCAAGCCCCGCGGTCTTCGGGCTTGTGGGCGAAATCGGCATGGGAGAGTGCGCGGATATGACCGTGGGCGGCGGGATGTGCGCCTATGTTCCCACGGGCGGGATGCTGCCCGCGGGCGCGGACGCCGTCGCAATGATTGAGGACTGCGAGCGCCGCGGCGACGAAATCCTGCTTTCCACACCGCTCAGACACCTCGAAAATGTCGCGTGTCGCGGGGAGGACATCTCCGAAGGAGAGGTCATACTCCGCCGCGGCGACACCCTCGACGCCTGCAAGACGGGCGCCCTTTGCGCCGCGGGCGTGACCTCGGTCGAGGTCTACCGCAAGCCCTCGTTCTATGTCGTTTCCACGGGCGACGAGCTCGTCGCCTACGACCAACCGTGCCCCCTCGGCAAAGTCCGCGATGTGAACACCGAGCTCATCTCCGTCGCCACCTCGCGCTGGAGTCTTGCGGGCAGGGAGCGCGTGCCGGACGACGAGGAGGCGCTTTCCGGTGCAATCGGGCGCGGGCTGGACTGCGCGGATATAGTTGTGGTGAGCGGCGGCAGTTCCGTCGGAATAGCCGACCTCACGGAAAGGATTTTCGCAAGATACGGCGAGGTGTTCATGCACGGCGTCGCGATGAAACCGGGCAAACCCACCCTTGCGGCGTCAAGCCGCGGAAAACTGCTCGTCGGGCTCCCCGGACACCCCATGGCGGCGTTCACATCGTTCAAGCTCATCTTCGAGCGCGCCTACCTTGCGGCGACGGGCGCGGAGCGCGGGAACTTCCTCTTCGCGCGGGCATCGGTCAACTTCGCGGGCGGACGGGGCAGGGCGTGCGTCATGCCGGTCAAGCTCTCGGTCGAGGACGGCGAGGTGAGCGCGCGGCCGCTGTTTTACAAGTCGGGCATGATAAGCGTGCTCGCGTCGTGCGACGGTTTTGCGGTGCTGCCCGAAAACGCCGAAGGCGCGTACAAGGGCGAGCGATTGGAGATTTACGGACTATGAGAAAGACCTACATTCAAAACAACGATATGTCGCGTTTTGCGGACTATCTGGAATGGCTCGGCGACATCACGACGGGCACGGAGCGGGTGGAAACGGCAACCGCATCGGGGAGAGTGACCGCGGACACGGTGTTTGCGAATGTGTGCGACCCCATGTAC
>USEV01000062.1 GCA_900553825.1 uncultured Eubacteriales bacterium | reverse complement strand
GGCTCGGAGATGTGTATAAGAGACAGCTCATCGACAGCGACACCACAATCGACGCGGCGGCGCTCGGGAACATCGACGGCGTCATCAAAGTGAGAGTGGTGCGCTGAATTTCACCCGAACAGGACACGGAAAACGAGGGCAAAACGCCCTCGTTTTTTCAACTTTGCGACTTCGCGGTCTTGCGGCTTCGGGGTCTGGAAATTCCGCGGTCTTACGACTTCGCGGCATTGAGGTTTCAAGGCTCCGCGGTTGCGAGTTTCCGCCGACGGCTCAATCATTCTCACAGCCGAGTGCGTCCGCTCCCCTCACTCCACCACCACCCTGGCGATGTGTCGCAGGGTGTTGTTCATGGGTGCGGAGAGCGAAACATCCTTGAGCAGAATCTCGCAAGGGTGCTCGCGGATTATCGCGGAGATGAGGTTGAGCTCCGGCTTGTCGAAGAGTTCGATGATTTCCACGGGTCTGCGCACCGTGAGGTTGAGCAGCTTGTCGGGGGTGACGGCGATGCGGTTTTTCGCGCCGTCCGTGCCCGTGATGAAAGAGGCTATGTCGTATATGTCGCCTCCCCCGCCCGCGCCGATGAGACGGGTTGCAAGCTCCGCCATCTCCGTCCAGTTTTCGGTGAGAGGGCGCAACCTGAAATTGAGCAGCGCGTCCGGCGCGTAGTCCACCGTGTCGCTCAGCGCGCGGCGCACTATGCCGCTTTCGTATTCCGAATCAAAATGCACAAGTGAGCATATCAACGCGCAATTTGCATGGTTCAAATCCATGTTTTGCAATTTTTCCAGAAAAAAGCGCAGCTTCATGAACACCAGAAAAACGGTGACGATGAGCTCTTTGACCTGCCTTTCGACCTCCTCGTGAGCCTCGCACACCGACGCCATATATATGAAAACCCTGTCCCTGCTCTCCTCCACCGCGTAGGAAAGATGCCTTATGTTTTTCAGCTTTGCGAGCAAAAACTCGATTTCCCTCCCGTAGCCCTTGTCCAGACTGATAACATTAGACCACATACACACCTCGGCTATATTCTATGCAAAACTCGGCGAATAATTAAGCGCATGAAAAATTCCCGCAACGAGGCGGGAACTTTTCGTATGGTGGTGTGGTTTTTCAATCTCTGTCTCTTTCGAATTCGATGACCCAGCAGCTGCCCGTGCGGGAATTCACGCCGATTTCGTATTCGTATTCGAACCCGTCAGCCGAGTAGCCTTTGACCTCGATTTCGTAGGTGTAGTAGCTGCTCTTCAGGTCGTCCACGATGTTGAAGCGGTGGTCGATTTCGCCCGTGCTCTCCGACATGAAGTTGTCGTTGCCGGTGAAGCCGCGCAGCACTGCGTCGTTGTAGGCAAATTCCGTCGCGATTGCCGCCGCCTCCGCCTTGGACACCGTCACGCCTTCGCTTGCGTAGCTCGCCGCCGCGCCGAACACTCCGCCGAGCACCGCGCCGAGTATCAGGAGCAACACCGCGATGGACACCAGCCCCGCAACGGCGCGCCTGACCCACAACCCGCGCTTCGCCTCCCTGACCTCTTTTTTGTCCGCCTCCTTGATGGGAGCGGATTTGACATTCAGTCCTTCGTCCTCGAGGAAGTTGGACAGCGCCTTCGCCTTTGCGATTTCTTCAAGGACGAATTCCTTTTCCTCCTCCGTGGCAGTTCCCTCGCGGTAGTGCCTGAAAGCGTCTTCGTAGTTCATATCATTCCTCCGATAGAATTTCTTTGAGTTTCGCCCTTGCCCTGTACATCAACACTTTCACATTCTCCACCGACTGGTCGGTGATGCCGGCAATCTCCGACACCGAAAGCTCGTCGAAATAATAGAGCAAGATGACTTCCCTGTAATTGTCCTTGAGCAACGAAATCGCCTTGTAGAGTGCCTTGTACTCCTCGCTTTCGATGACCTCTTCGGCGAGGTCGCGGTCGCCGCTGCGGATGCGGTCGTCCATGTCGGTGAGGCGGCGCGTCTTCTTGAGGTGGTCGAGCCAGGCATTCCTGCACACCTTCAGCAGCCAGAACTTGAAGCTTTCCTTCTCCTCGTCGATGCGGGTGAACGCCTTGTAGAAGGAATCGGCGACTATCTCCTCCGCGAGCGAAACATCGTGGCACAACGCCGTGACATAGAGCTTCGCCTCGTTGTAGTATTTTTTGAATAGTCTTTCGATTGCTTCGTTCTTCATCTCGTGCTCTTCGCCTAATATACGACTTTGCGCGCCGTGGGTTACACAAATTCTAACATTTTTTCGGCGACAACGAAAGCCGTTTTCCCAAAAATACGAAACGCCCCTTGAGCCGACGGCGGCGTCCGATAAACCTTGCTTTCCGTTCGGTTGCGCGCGTTCGGGCGGTTTTCGGGAGCGTTTTCGGGGGTGCAAATGCCGCTTTGGTGCAAATTTCGACAATTCCGTGCGTGAAAAACGCGAAAAATTCTTTTTTGGTGTTGCTTATTACATTAAATAATGCTAAAATTTCTACGGAATTTGCGCGCGCGGGTGGAATCCGTCCACCGCCGGCAAGCTCTCAAAGAAGGGAGGTTTGAATGAAAGAACAAGATTACAAAGCTATCCTCGATAAGCTTACACTCGAAGAAAAAGCTGCCCTTTGCTCGGGGCTCACTTTCTGGACCACGACGCCCATCGCGCGCGTCGGCATTCCGTCCGTCCGCATGACCGACGGCCCTCACGGTCTCCGCAGCGAAATGGAAGGCACCACGGGCACCAATGTCATGAAACAGTCCCACCCCGCGACCTGCTTCCCCCCTGCCGTCACTTCCGGCAGCAGCTGGGACCCGGACCTCCTCGAAAAAGTCGGCGAAGCCATCGCGACTGAGGCAAAAGCTCTCGGCGTTTCCACCGTCCTCGGGCCCGGTGTCAACATCAAACGCTCTCCCCTCTGCGGCAGGAACTTCGAATATTTTTCGGAAGACCCGTATGTCGCGGGCATCATGGGCGCGGCGCTCGTGCACGGCATCCAGAAAAAGGGCGTCGGCACTTCTCTCAAACACTTCTGCGCCAACAACCAGGAAAGACTGCGCATGAGCATCGACACCATCGTCGACGAGCGAGCTCTGCGCGAGATTTATCTGCCCGCTTTCGAACACATCGTCAAGACGGAACAGCCCACCACGGTCATGTGCTCCTACAACCGTCTTGCCGGCACCTACCTCTCCGACAACAAGCGCATGCTCACCGACATCCTCCGCGACGAGTGGGGCTTCAAAGGCATCGTCGTCAGCGACTGGGGCGCGGTGAACGACCGCATCGCGGGCGTCAAGGCGGGCATGGACCTCGAAATGCCCGGCAACCGCGGCGCCAACGACAAGAACATCGTCAAGGCGGTCAAGGACGGCGTGGTCTCCGAGGAGGAGCTCGACAGAGTCGTCCTGCGCCTCATCAAGTTCGCCTTCGACTGCAAGGCGGGCGAGGACAAGTCCGTCCGCCCCGACTTCAAGGCGCACAACGCCCTCGCGGTCAGAATGGCGGAAAGCGGCGCGGTGCTCCTCAAGAACATTGACAACACCCTCCCCCTCTCCTCGTCGCAGAAAGTCGCCGTCATCGGCGCGCTCGCAAAGAAGCCGCGCTATCAGGGTTCGGGCTCCAGCCTCATCAACCCCACGATGACAACCTCCTTCCTGCAGGCGATGGACGCGGCGAAACAGCCCTACGAATACGCCGACGGCTACAAGCTCAAGGGCAACGATTACAGCGCCCGTCTCATTGCCGAAGCCGTCGAAACCGCAAAGCGTAAAGACGCCGTCATCGTGTTCATCGGGCTCACCCCCGAATACGAATCCGAGGGCTTCGACCGCAAACACATCAATATGCCCGACGCGCACATCCAGCTCGTCAAGGAAATCGCCAAGGTCAACAGAAACATCGTCGTGGTGCTCTCCTGCGGCTCGCCCGTCGCGCTCGACGATGTGGAGGAAAACTCCAAGGCAATCCTCAACCTCTATCTCGGCGGGCAGTCCTCCGGCTCCGCGGCATACAACCTCCTCTACGGCAAGGCGAACCCCTCGGGCAAGCTCACCGAAACCTTCCCCTTCGCAAACGGCGACAACATCGTCGCGCGTTACTTCCCCATGGGACCGAGGAGCGTGCAGTACCGCGAGAGCATCTATGTCGGCTACCGCTACTACGAGGCAGCGAAGAAACCCGTGCGTTACCCCTTCGGTTACGGTCTTTCCTACACCGAGTTCGCCTACTCCGACCTCAAGCTCTCCGCCGACGCCATCAACGAGGGCGACGACCTCACCGTCACCTTCAAGGTAAAGAACATCGGCAAAGTCGACGGTGCCGAAGTGGCGCAGCTCTATGTCGCCGATGTGCAAAGCAGCATTTTCCGCCCCGTCAAGGAGCTCAAAGGCTTCAAGAAAGTGTTCCTGAAAGCCGGCGAGGAAAAGGAAGTCACCCTCACCCTCGACCGCCGCGCGTTTGCCTACTACAATGTCCTCATCAAGGATTGGCACATCGAAAGCGGCGAGTTCAGAATCATGGTCGGCGCGTCCTCCGCGGACATCCGCCTCGAGGCGTCCGTCACCGTCACTTCCGCGAATCCCTCCGCGCCCATACCCGACTACCGCGCAACCGCTCCCATCTACTACAACCTCACCGAGGACAGCGAGCAGAAGCGCACCATCCCCATCGAACAGTTCGCCGCACTCTACGGTGCGTCCGTCGTCGACAATGTGCCCTACGCGAAGGGCGAGTTCGACATCAACTGCAGCATAGGCGATGTTTCGGTGTCCGGCGTCGGCAAAGCGCTCCAGAACCTCATCACCTTCGGCGTGTCGCTCATAGCCGGCAGCTCCGCCAACCGCGAGATGCTTATCCGCTCCGCGGTGGATATGCCGCTCCGTGCGTTCATGGGCTTCACCGGCGGCGTGCTCTCCATGGCAAGTGTGCGCGGGCTCGTGGATATGTGCAACGGCAAGAAGGGCGGCTTCGGCAACTTCTGCAGGGGCTTCAAGAAGGACGATGAGCTCGAGGCTTACATCCTCGATGTCAAAAAGTCCAAACCCCAGAAAGAGGACTGACCCTCAAAAAACGCGTGAAAAGGATTTTCAATCCTTTCGGACGGCGTCCCCCGACGGGACGCCGTTTTTTTTTGCGCCGCGGAGAGACGCGCCGCACGCGGACAGACATACAGATTCGCCCGCGTGTGTGGTTATGTAACCCAAGGCGAAATCCATATTGTAACCGCGTCGAAATCATTTTGCGTTTTCCCTTGACTTGCCCTTTGAAAAGTAGTATAAATTTGTCGCAAAACAATCGTATGTGCGAGCGCGCAACGACGCGCGCCGCAGAGGGGGAACACACCAATGACCAAATTCAGGAAACCCACTTTCAGACCTGTCTCTTATACACATCTCCGAGCCCACGAGACGTAGAGGAATCTC
>USEV01000061.1 GCA_900553825.1 uncultured Eubacteriales bacterium | reverse complement strand
CCGTGCCCCGCGTTATCCCGACACCCCCCTCGGCAACATCCTCGAGGGCGCGGACAAGAAGTTCCAGGAGTGCAAGGCGGGCAAGCTCGCCCCCGAGAAGTACGAGGCGGCGTTGAAGCGTGCCATCACGCAAGCGATTTCCGCGGCGGGCGGCGAGTTCTTCGAGGAGCTCAGCATGAAGGTGCTGCTTGCCGTCTACGGCGACAGCGTCAAGCGCAACGAGCTGACGGCGGGCCCCGATGACAACGGCATCGACGGAAAGATTTACATCGAGGACCCCGCAGGGTTCAGGGAGCTCATCTTTTTCCAGTCCAAGACCAAGCTCAACGAGCGGTCGTATGTGTCGGTGAAGGTGGTGCGCGAGTTTCTGGGCGTCATGACGGCGTGGGGTGCGACAAAGGGCATACTCATCACCAACTCCCACTTCCACCGCGACACCAAGACTTTTGCCGCCAAGCGCGCGAACCTCATGCTCATCGAGTGCGCGACGCTGCTTGACATCATGTTCGCGCACGGCGTCGGAGTCAGGACGACGGACGGGCTCCCGCACATCGACGACGATTATTTCCTGAAATGCAAATGACCCCGCCGCGCCCCACGCGGGCGTACTCCGTTGACAGGGCGGGGCATATATATTAAAATAATGCCGATAAGCCTAATCGGGCTGCTTTCGGAGGGAGAACGAAATGTCAGTTTTATTTTGCGATTCGGACTGCGAACTTTGGTACACGCGAGCAAAGGAACTAGGCGTGAAAGTCATCGAAATGCCCTACACCCTCGACGGTGAGGAGCGCCTTTACGACCTCGGGGAAAAGACCGACCTCAAGGCCTTTTTCGACAAGATGCGCAGCGGCGCGAGTGCGAGCACTTCCGGGCTCAATCCCCAGACCTACATCGGGTATCTCGAGCCGTGGTTCAAGGCGGGCGAGGACATCCTTTATGTGGCGTTTTCCTCGAAGATGTCCAACACTTTCAGCTATCTCGACACCGCAATCGCCGAGCTTCAGGCGAAATATCCCGATGTCAAATACCGCCGTTACGACACCCTCAACATCTCGATGGGCGCGGGGCTCATGGTCGAGCTCGCGGCGGAATTTTTCAACGCTCACGACGGCGACATCGACGCCACCTGCGATTATCTCGACACCCTGGTGCAGAATGTTGCGGTGCTCTTCGTGGTGGACGACATGAAATATCTCGCGCGCGGCGGCAGGCTCAAACCCGGCGTCGCCAAAATAGGCAATGTCCTGAGGCTCAAGCCCGTGCTGTATGTCAGCCCCGGAGGGGAAATCGATGTCCTCGCAAAACAGAGCGGTTTCAAAAAGGCGATGAGCTTTGTCGTGTCGGAGTTCGAAAAGAAGTATAAGCCCGTCCCCGGCGCGGCGATTTACATCGTCAGCGCGGACTGCGACGCCTATGCGGAGGAGCTCAAATCCCGCATAGAGCCGTTTGCGCAGGGTGCGGAAATCCGCATTCAGCCCGTAGGTCCCATAATCGGCGCCCACTGCGGCCCCGACACTTACGGCATAATCTTCACCTCGACATCGAGGTAACCGATGAAATTCTCTCGCGCATGGCGCGGTGTGGCCGTTGCCGTGATAACGGTTCTGACGCTCCTCGTTTTTGCCGCCTGCGATACGGTGGCAACCGAGGAGTATTTTGATGTTTTCGGCACGACGGCAAGCGTTCGCTCCGAAAAAAAGGGTTACGCCGAAAGCGTGCGGAAATATATGCAGAGCGCGGAGCTCGTGCTTTCCGCGACGGTTGACGGAAGCGACATCAACAGGATAAATTCCGCAAAGGCGGGGGAGAGCGTCGTCGTGGACGAGCTCACCATGGAGGTCCTCCTCCTGGCCCACGATGTGTATGTGCTGACCGACGGTGCCTACGACCCGTCGGTGTACCCGCTGGTGGAGCTTTGGGGGTTCAGCCCCGACAAGTTCGTTGCGGGTTACGCGCCCGAGCGCATTCCCACGGCGGAGGAAATTGACGCCGCAATGACTCTCGTCGGCTTCGACGGGGCGTTCTCGCTCGACGCGGAAGAGCTGACGGTCACCAAGCTCAAAGATGGCGCGAAACTGGATGTCGGCGGAATAGCCAAGGGCTACATCGTGGAGAAATCGATTTCCGTCGCGGAGGGCGAGACGCTCGTCAATCTCGGCGGCAACATAGGTGGAAAGAACGGTGAGTTCACGATAGGCGTCGGCGCGCCGCGCGACTACACGCTGTCGTATGTGTGCACCCTCGCTCTCGGCGACGGCGAGTGCGTGAGCACGAGCGGCGACTACGAGCGTTACTACGAGCTCGACGGTGTGATGTATCATCACATCATCGACCCCCGCACGGGCTATCCCGCAGACAGCGGACTTGCGAGCGCGACGGTGGTCACAACCTGCGGCGGACTGGGCGACGCACTCTCCACGGCAATCGTCGTGGCGGGTGAGGAAAAGGGCAGGGAATGGCTGGAAACGCTCCGCGGGGAATACCCCGAAATCTCCGCCGTTTTCGTCACGCCCGAGCTTGAGGTCACCTGGTTCGGCAGAAGCGTTGAGTTGACTTAAAAGCCGCTTCAAGCATCAAATACGAGCGGTAAAACCCGCGTTATGTGATTATCACGCGCCTCCTGCGGGCGCATTCCGAGGCAGAACGATGTCCGAAAAGACACGAAGCGCAAGCGTCAGACCGGTGTTGCGCTCCCTTTTCAAAAAGGGGGACATCCTCCTCGTTGTCGTCATTCTCGTCGTCGTCGCTCTCACTGTCTGGCTCGCCCTCCGTGGCGACGGTCAGACGGCGGAAATTTACATCGACGGCAAGCTCACCTACACACTCGACCTCTCCACCGACCGCGAGCTCGAAATCCTCGACGGCAAAATGGTCATTGCGGTCAGGGACGGCAAGGCGTATGTCGCCCGTTCCGACTGCGGGGAGCAGCTGTGCGTCAGCTCGGCGGCGGTGTCCGCGGAGGGCGGCATGATTGTGTGCCTGCCGAACCGCGTCGTCATCAAAATAGCGGGCGGGGAGGTGGATGCGGTCACATGACAAAACACACTCTCGTCCGCAAAATTGCGCTCTCCGGGCTCATGCTCGCGCTCGCGCTCATTGTGTCGCTCCTAGAGGGGATGTTGCCCCCCGTGGTGCCCGCGTTGCCCTATGCCAAGCTCGGGCTCGGCAATGTGGTGTTGCTCGCCTGTTTCGTGCTCGTCGGCGTCAGGGAGGGCTATGTCGTCCTCGTGCTCAAATGCCTGCTCGCCGCGGTGTTCCAGGGCAATGTGTCCGCGCTCGTGTGGTCGTTGCCTTCGGCTTTTGTCGCCTACACCGCAATGGTGCTTCTCCACCGCACACGCCTGTTCTCCGTGACGGGGCTTTCCATGGCAGGGGGCATGCTCCACAACGCGACGCAGATTGCCGTCGCCGTTGCCGTGGTCGGCAAATCGGTGGTGGCGTATCTGCCGTATATGTTGCTTGCGGGCGGCATCGCGGGATTCGTGACTGGGGTGCTTTGTCACTTCGTGCTCGCGTTCGCGGAAAGAGGCAACCTCACCCTGCGCCCCGACATCGTGTACAGGAGAGTGCCGCGGGAAGATGAGGCGACAGAGCCGCCGGAGTGCGGCGTGTCCGAGCCGTCGGAGGAGGAAAAACCCCTCGGTTGAAAAGCGTCTCGGGCTTCCGTGGGCGGGAACGGGCGGACGGCGCAGTCCGCACGCACGGCATAATCCGTACGGCATAATCCCGATACGGAGAGGGGAGTCGGAAAATCCGAAAAAGAAAATCCGAAAAGCATCAAAAAGCGCCGCGTTTGCGGCGCTTTCCGTTTGCGGTGTTTTGTTTGAAAGTGCTTTCCCCGATTTCAAGCGGTTCAGCCGAAGTTGTAAAGCGGTATCAGCGCGCCGAACACCAGGCACAGCACGAACATGGCGATGCCGATGATGCAGGCAAACGATGTGAATGTCAGTGAAAGCCTGGCAAGCGCGCGCATGGGATATTTTGACACCCAGGTGAGAATCAGCCCCGCGATTCCCAACGCGATTGCAAAGGCGTTGACGATTATGCCCGAAAAGACGAGCGGCGAGGAGGAGTCCTTGACGCCGTCGGGGATGAGGAACATCAGAAACGGCACGATTGCCATCACGAAGGCAGCCGCGCTCAACCCGAAACCCACAAACTGCAACACCTTGTTGCCGCTGTTTTCTCCTCTATCTGCGGGGACGGTGGTCCCATTGGGCGCAAACCTTTTCATATTTTCATTATATCTCGCGCGCACACCCTTGTCAACCGTGGTCGGCTAGACGGGCATCGACACGAAATAGGCGTCCGTTTCGCCAAAGTTTTCGAAGAAGATGCCCTCGGTGTCCCATGTGGAAAAGGCGAGCAGGAGCTTTTCGCCCGAGAGGGCGTAGCCCACCTTTCCCGCGGGCGGCGCGACGCATTCCATGAGCGTCACCGCGTCGCTTCCGTCAAGGCGCACGACGGACATCGTGCCTTCCTCCGCGTGGGCAAAGATTTTTCCCGACGAATCGGAGCGGACAAAGAGCACCTCGCCCACGGTCATGCCCGTCGGCACGGAGGACACGAGGTCGAGGTGTCGGCAATAGGTTTCGGTGACGCCCGTTCGCACCACGGTGAAGGACACTCCGTCGCCGAACATCACGGCATTTCCCGCGCCGTCGATTGCCGTCTCCGCTTCGAGCTCGAGCGAGGGGCCGAACACGGAGAGGCGCAAGCCGCCCGCCGACTTTGTCATCAGCACCCACGCCGCGCCGTCCTCGCCCGCGATGGGGAGAATCTGGCAAAAGTCCGCGTCGGCATATTCGCGCTTCACCGAGAAGCCCTTGCTTTCCGAAAAAGAGATGACCGTCGTGCCTTCGGCCTCGCGCTCGGTCACGAGCGTGAACGAGCCCGCGCCCGCCATGGCTTCGCGCACCGTGTGCCCGCCTTCGGGGAGGCGGAAAGGACTTTCGCGCACAATCAGCCCGCTTTCCACGACGGCGCAACCGAGGTGCGTTTCCGTGGAATAGAATACATACAGCCCGTCACCGCCCGCAAGAGGGAAAGCCGCCGTGAAGGAGGGCAGGGAGCATTCGCCCTTGACGCGACCTGAAAAATCGAAGAGAGTGAGCTTGCCGCCCGCGTCGTCGGAGGAGAGTGCGGCAATGCCGTCGGCAGTCTGTTTCGCTCCGCCGAATGTCGCGTCGCCCTCCGCGAAACGGGTGACGGCAACAAGCCCTTCTGAGTCGAATGCGGCGGCATAGAGCCCCGCGCCTCTGCAATCGTATTCGTCGGAATCGGATGAGAAAAAGACGAGCTCGCCGCCCTCGGAAAAGACTGCGCCGAGCACGGTGTCCGCGCCCTCGCCTCCAGCGTGTCCCACGGTCACCCCCGCGTAAGTTCCGTTGGAGCGTGGCAGGGTGGTGTAGTAG
>USEV01000060.1 GCA_900553825.1 uncultured Eubacteriales bacterium | reverse complement strand
CGCGAGCTGGGTTCAGAACGTCGTGAGACAGTTCGGTCCCTATCCATCGTGGGCGTAGGATATTTGAGAGGCTCTGCCCCTAGTACGAGAGGACCGGGGTGGACGTACCTATTGTGCATCAGTTGTCACGCCAGTGGCACAGCTGGGTAGCGATGTACGGATTGGATAAACGCTGAAAGCATCTAAGCGTGAAACCAGCCTCAAGATAAGATATCCCTAAAGAGAAATCTGAGTAAGGCCCCTTGTAGACCACAAGGTTGATAGGTCGGGTGTGTAAGCGCAGCAATGCGTTGAGCTGACCGATACTAATAGGCCGAGGGCTTCAATCTCATCAATTATTACAATTGAACCACTAACCTGAATTTTTCAACACTCTCGTGCTATGCAGTTGTGAATGTGCAAGGCGCAAGCCTTGACCTTCAACGATTACCGGTGTCTATAGCGATGAGGTCCCACCTGTTCTCATACCGAACACAGAAGTTAAGCTCATCAGCGCAGAGGGTACTTGGCTGGACACGGCCCGGGAGAGTATGTCGATGCCGGTTTCCAAAAAGCACGCAAGAAATTGTGTGCTTTTTCTTTTGCCCGAAAAAGCCGTGCGGCGTCACACGCCGTCGCTCCGCGGCGGGAGGCCTGATTTATTTGATTTATTTAATAAAACGGAAATCGTGCACGGCGTTGAAAAAAGTCGACGGGCGTGATATAATGACGAAAATGAGCGGAGCGAGCTCCGCGAAAGGAGGTTAAGATGAAATATATATGCGATGTCTGCGGATATGTCTACGACGAAGAACTCGGTGACCCCGACAACGGCATAGCACCCGGCACCACCTGGGAAGAGCTGCCCGATGACTTCGTGTGCCCGCTTTGCGGCGTCGGCAAGGAAGATTTCACCGCCGAGGAATAATGACAAAAGCGCGCTCCCGTGCGGAGCGCATTTTTGTTGCCTTATGGTACACGAATCGTGTTTGATTTCCCGCCGTTTGAGCCTGAAAAGGGCAAAAACGGCTTATTTGCGGTTTAATTGCGCTAGGTCAAAACACGAAATGTGTTTCAGAATATCACGGGTTGCAGTTGTCTGCCTTCGAGCGCCGCGTCGCACGCCGCGCGTATCAGCGTCGTGTCGGCAATGAGAGAGTTGCTCTTTTTTGTCGGAGCGTCCTGCGTGAAGGGGACGAAATAGACATTGCGAGTGTTCATGAGCAGCCCCAGGTTCTTGGCGTTTGCGCCCAGGGCGTCGTTGGACGAGATTGCAAGCACCACGGGACGGTTGTTGCGAAGCTGTGCTTTGACCGCCATCGTGACGGGAGTGTCCGTTATCCCGTGCGCGATTTTCGCAAGCGTGTTGCCCGTGCACGGGGCGACAAGCATGAGCTCCAGCCCCATCGAAGTGCCCACGGGTTCGGCGTCCACTATGCTCGTTATGGGGCGTTTGCCCGTCTTTTCGGTCACTTTTGCGTAAAAATCCGCCGCTTTGAAGAAGCGTGTGTCCAGTTTTGCCGTGTTGTAGCTGAAAACGGGCGTCACATCGTAGCCGTTTGCCGTGAGGTCGTCCAGCGCGGTGAGAAGGTTTGAAAAGGTGCAGAACGAGCCCGTCACTCCGAGTCCTATGCGCTTCATGCCGTCACCTCCAGAACAAAGTCTTTCATAGCCTCCGCCGCGCTTTCGGGGGAGCATTTGGCGGGGAGCGCGGGATAGATGTCCGCATCGAGCCCGAGGTTGCGCAACATCGCGATGTCCATGGCGGGTCGTGAGGCGAGGTCGATGTACACCGCGTCCGGGCGCATTGCGAGCGCGCGGGCGTCCGAAATCAGTTTTTCGGGCGCGGTGTTGACAATCACATCGTACTCCGCAAGGTCAACCGAGGAGGCGGATGTCACGCGGGTTGCGAACGCCGCCGCGGGACGCACGGAAGAGGTTGCTATGTCGAAATCGACCGCCAGCCTGTCCAAAAGGCGCACGAGGGCGGCACCCGTCCTGCCGAAGCCTATGACAAGCACTTTCATGCGGGCGAGCGACAACATACTGTGGTCGATGATGAGCGCAAGCGTCGCTTCCGCAGTCAGCAGGGCGTTTTTTGCCATGAACTTTTCGTCCGACATCAGATAGCGGACTTTCACTCCCTTTTGAGAAGCGAGTTCCGCGGCCTTTTCGTCGAGCTTGCCGCATATCAGCATTTCACCCTCCCCGACGCGCTCCAGCCTTTCCGCCGTGAGGGTGAGATTGGGCGCGAATATGTGCGTGTTCACAAGCGGTCTGAGCCCTGTGAGCAGCCTCTTGAGATAGAACATTCTTTCGTCGGTTTCGTAGATCACGAACTCTCCCATTTCCGCCTCCATACCGTATCGTATGCAAGCCGCGGCGGACGGTGTGCCCGATTGCGGGGCGGAGAAGAAAAGCACGGTTGCGCCGCCGCCGTGACACAAAAAAATCCGTTTTTTTCATAGGATAATCGGGAGGTGGATATGGAAAGACTGTTCCTCGGAAGCAACACCGCAGAGGGGTTTTGCGGCTATCACGCAAGCACATTGAGCGGGCTTGACAATGTCGTGCTCATGAAGGGCGCGCCCGGGACGGGAAAGAGCACGCTCATAAAGCGCGTGGCAAAGGAATGCGCGAAACGGGGGCTGGACTGCGAATTGTGGTACTGCTCGGGCGACCCCGAGAGCCTGGACGGAATCTTTGTGAAAGAGCTGGGAGCGGCGGTGTTCGACGCCACCTCGCCGCATCCCGTCGAGGCGACATTGCCCGTCATAAGAGAGCGCACGGTCGACATGGCGGCGGCGCTTTCGAGGGAAAAGCTGTTGCCTTGCGCCAAGGAGGTGGAGGAACTCGTAAAAAACAAAAAAGAATGTTATAAGCGTGCTTATGAGCATATAAAGTGCGCTTTCGGTTACTACGCAAAGCGCGAGGAGGCTTATTTCGCCTGCGTGGACAAGGGGGAAATTCTGCGCCGAGCCGCCGCTTTTGCTCTGCGCGCGGGACAGGGAAACCGCACTTTGTCGTGCGGAACGGGCGAGGGCAGGCGGGCGTATTCGCGCGCGCTCACGCCCCTCGGCGAGCGCGGATTTTCCGACCACCTGATAGGCAAAAGGGTTGTCCTCGTCAAGGGATGCGAAGCGGGGGTTCGCCTCTTTCTGAGCGAGGTTGCGAGGCTCACTCCGCGGGCGCTCGCGCTCATGCACCCGTATGCGCCCGACCGCATCGACGCGGTGGTGACCGGGGAGTGGGCGGTGACGGGCAACGCCTGCGAGTTTGCGGACGCGGCGGACGAAATCGACCTCGCCGACATTGAAAGGGGATGCGCGGGGAAGTGCGAATTTCACGCATCGCGCATACGGGAATGGCTGGCTCTTGCCGTCAGCGACCTGGCGGCGGCAAAGGCCGCCCACGGCGAGATTGAGCTCATACACGCCGCGGCGATGGATTATTCGGTGACGGACGAGATTGCCTCCTCAGTGGAGGAAATGATTTTCGGGAAATAGCCTTAAACGCGCAAAACTGCGACGAGAAGCCCATTTTATGGGCTTTTTTCGCATTCGTTTCGCCCTGCGAACGGGGGTTTTCCGCCTTGACGCGCGCCGCGGAGCGGGCGCGGGCGGGGCGCGCAAAGTGCGACGGCGCGCCCTTGTGCGCGCAATATTAAAGGCTCGTCAATCATAGTTAACGGTTCTGGCGGGTATGCGGGCGCATGGTATAGTAATGATGTATCTTTATAATTTAGCGTGCATCCGCGTTTATACGCGCGCGGCGCGCGGAGGTAAAGGGGTTTTATGAGAAAAAGTGGGAAGTTTTTGATTGTTCTCGTCTTGCTTATGGCGCTCGCGCTCACCGCAACTCTGGTCGCCTGTGACGACTCCACGGGGCAGAACAGCACCATCAACGGCGGCGGCGGTGGCGGCGGCCCCGAGGTCACGACGAGATACTACGGGCTCGATTTCGACCGCCCCGGCAGCATCGTCTACACCGATTTCGATATCCAGAGCGTGACCGGCTGGGTGCTCGTTCAGACGGGGGATGCAAGACCCGTCCGTTCGAATGTCAGCTTCACCGTCACCGAGGACATGATTCCCGACGAGGAGCGTGACAACATCTACAGGCCCTTCAGCGGCGCGGTCACGGTCAATTACACCTACGACGGCGTGGCACTCACGGGCAAGCTGCTCCTCGAGCTCACCGCTCCTTCGGTTCAGAAAGTGACCTTCTCCGTCGCGGGCACCAACATCCGTGCGGAGTCCGGCACCATGACATACGCGGACTTCCTTGCGGCGTACGGCTCCTACATCACGGTGCCAAAGAATCAGGCGCTCGCGGGCTTCGTCTACGGCGACGGGCAGCGCTTCGACGCCGTGAACGACACAATCAACATCACCGAAGGGCTTGCGCTCACCCCGGAATTTTCGTCCGACCTCGTCAGCGTGAGCTTTGACCTCAACGCTCCCGCCGACATCGCCTGGACCGGCGCAACCGCGCCCGCCGACCCCGCGTCGCAGGATGTGGCAAAGGCCGGCATAGTTTCTCAACCCCAGTCTCAAAACTATTCTTCCACCAATTACCGCCTGGTCGGCTGGTCGCAGAACCCCGCTTCCACCGGCTCCGACCTCTGGAAGTTCAACGCACGCGTCAACACGCAGGCGGACGGCAACTCCGTCACACTCTACGGCGTGTGGGCACTCAAGAGCTACATCGTTTCGTTCAGGCTCGTGGGCGGCACTCTCGCAGGCTCTCTGCCCGCGGGCGTGACTGCCGTCGACCCCGCCTCCACCTCTCTGAAGGAGGCAACGGCGCTCGTATCCTACAACGCCGACGGCAAAATCGATTCGCTCTCCCTCACCGGCATTAACAACGGCACAACGCTTGCCGAATACTACATCACCGTCGCGCTCACCGAGGACGGACAGCAGGTTTCCTTTGCGCTTTCCGACCTCGACAGCATTCTCGTGAAACCCAACTACAACCTCACAGGAATCTTCGCCAGCAGGGCAGACACCGCCGAAGGCAACGCGTTCGACGCCGTCGCCGTCGCAGACGACAGGACGATGTACGCGATATGGCAGCTCGACATCACCGACTACGCGCAGTATTACCTCGATACCTATATCTTCACGCTCAAGCCCGACAACACCTATGCAATCACCGGGCTCAAGGCTAACGCCGTCGAGGAAAACCTCATAATCCCCGATGAGTTCCAGCAGATTGCGGTCACCGAGATTGCGGCGGGCGCTTTCACCAGCAACACCAACATCACGCAGGTCGACTTCTCCGAGGCGGTCAATCTCCGCAAAATCGGCGACAACGCCTTTGCGTACTGCACTTCGCTTGAAACCATGAGCGGAATCGACGCCCTCGAAAACCTCGTCGAGGTCGGCTACAATGCCGTCACGGGCACCGGTTGGCTCAGCGCACAGACGGGCGATGTCGTGCTCGGACAGGTGCTTGTCAGATAC
>USEV01000059.1 GCA_900553825.1 uncultured Eubacteriales bacterium | reverse complement strand
AGCAGCCACAGCGCGCGCAACTGACAGCAGTAACTCTTCGTCGCAGCAACCGCTATTTCCGCTCCCGCCCGCAAGAGGAAACAGGCGTCCGCCGCGAGCGCGGCGGTGCTGCCTTCCGTGTTGGTGACGGCGAGGGTGTATGCGCCCAGTTTTCTGCACTCTTCCATGGCGCGCAGGGTGTCCGCCGTTTCCCCGCTCTGGGTGACGAACACCGCAAAGGTGTCGCCGTCGGTGAAGCGCGGCGAATCCACTTCCCCCGCGGGCAGGGCGCGGCAGGGTTTGCCCGCCAGCTTTTCGATGACCTCCTGCCCGTAAAGGCAGGCGTGCCACGCCGTCCCGCAACCGACGAGCAACACATTGCGGCAGGTGCGGAGCTTTTCCACCGTCCGCTCGCGGGCGGGGAAGGAGTGCATATAGGAGTCGAGCGTGCATGAAAGCGCGTCGGGAATCTGCGCGATTTCGTCCGCCATGTGACATTTGCTCGTCCGTGCGGGAGCGGGCGGAGGAATGAGCATTTTGCCCTCTCTGCAAATTCCCGATTCCGTGAGGTACATCGCGCCCGAGGGGGAGAGCACCGCGCACTCGCCATCGCGGAGCACCCGCACCTGTCGGGCGTAGGGGGAGAGCGCCGCCATGTCGCTTGCGGCGAAGCATTCGCCCTCGACCTCTGCGACAAGCAACGCCGCTCCCCGCCTGTAACAGTAGACCTTGTCCTCACCCGCGCGGAGCACGAGCAGGGTCAGCGCGCCCTCCGTCCGCTTCGCCACCCTGAAAATCCGCTCGGGGATGTCGCCCGTTTCGAGCGCGAGGAGGTGCGCGACGAGTTCGCTGTCCGTCTGCGAGGCGAGGGGTATTCCCCGCGCGCAGAGTTCCCTGCGCAATTCCTCGTGGTTTTCGATGACGCCGTTGTGCACCAGCGCAATCCGTTTGTCGAAGGAGAGGTGAGGGTGGGCGTTTTCGGCGCAGGGCGCGCCGTGCGTCGCCCAGCGCGTGTGTCCGATGCCCGTGTGCGCCGTCGTGCGCGGCAGAATGTCGGCAAGCGTATCCACCCGCCCTCCGCACTTATAGACCGCAATCCTTTCCCCGCCGAAAGCCACGCCCGCGCTGTCGTAACCCCTGTATTCGAGTGCGCGCAGTCCGTCTACCAGCACTTTGCGTGCCGGCCTTTTGCCCGTATATCCCACAATGCCGCACATAAATCCTCCTAGCACAATATATGTGCTCCCCGTCCTTTGCGCCCCGCGGGGGCTTATCCCACCCCACCGCAAAAGGAAATAATTGACTTGCGGGCGGAAATTTGGTAAGATGATTTGGATAACATCGTGTGCCCGCATACGGGCGGGCGCGAAAAGAGGTCACAATGTCCAACACCATAGAGATTGCAGAAAGGCTCAAAGGATTGCGCGAAATGATGGACATCTCCGCCGAGGAGATGGCAAAGGTCGCAGGCGTCGACGAAAAGACTTACCGCGCCTACGAGGCGGGCGAAAAGGATTTTTCCGTCACCTTCCTCTACAACTGCGCGGGCAGGTTCGGCGTGGATGTCACGGCGTTGCTCACGGGTCACACTCCCACGCTGTCGTCGTACAGCATAGTCCGCGCGGGGCAGGGCGTGCTCACGGAGCGTCGCCATTCTTTCAGCTATCAGCACCTGGCGCAGAACTTCCGCGGCAGGACGGCGGAGCCGTTCTATGTCGTTGCGCCGTACATCAAGGGCTCGGAGGACAAGCCCATACAGCTTTCCTCGCACAAGGGTCAGGAAATGGACTACATTCTCTCGGGCAAGCTCATGGTCAACATCAACGGCAACATCGATGTTCTCGAGCCCGGCGACACCATATATTACGACAGCTCCCAGCCCCACGGCATGATAGCGGTGGGCGGCGAACAGTGCGCGTTTCTGGCGGTGGTGCTCAAGCCCGAGGAGAAATGAATCGGGGGTGAAAAATGTCGGATAACGGCTTGAAAGACAGCGTTACGGCGGAGGAGTGCGTGTACATTACGGGCAACCTCCGTCTTTCCGTTTTGTCGGAAAGGATACTTCGCGTGGAGAGGAGCGAGGGTGCGTTCTGCGACGCGCCGACGCAGACGGTTTTCCACCGCGATTTTGCAAAACCGCAGTTTGAAGTGACTGAAAACGACAATAAAGTGGTCGTCACGACAAAATCCGCGGTTTTCGAAGTGGACAAGCGCACGCTCAAAGTCAGGTGCGTAATCAATGGCAGAACGGTGTCGCCGTCGCCGCGCACCAACCTCGGCGGCACGGCGCGCACCCTGGACGGCACCTTCGGCGTGACCCTCTCCCGCAAGAACGGCAGGGGCAAGGACCATTTCTTTTTCGCCAACATTCGTGCGGGTGTGATGTCCTCAAACGGCGTCGCCGAGCTGGACGATTCCAAATCCCTCCTGCTCAACGCAGACGGCTCGCTCTCCCCGAGAGTGCGCGGCACGAAGGACAAATATGTGTTCGCGTTCGGCAAGGATTTCGCGGGCGGGCTCAAGGAGTTCTACGCCCTCACGGGCTTCACGCCGCTGTTGCCGAAATACGCCCTCGGCAACTGGTGGTCGCGCTATCACGCCTACACCGACAAGGAATACATCGGGCTCATGGACGAGTTTGCGGAGAAAGATATGCCGTTCACCGTGGCGACAATCGACATGGACTGGCACATCGTCGACGATGTCCCGCCCGAGTTCAAGGCGCACAACCCCACGCAGTGCGCGGGCTGGACGGGCTACACCTTCAACAGGAAGCTTTTCCCCGACCCGGAGGCATTCTTCGGCGAGCTCAAAAAGCGTGGGCTTGCCGTCACCATGAACCTGCACCCCCGCGACGGCGTGCGTTACTACGAGGAGCAGTACGAGGCGATGGCGCGTGCGGTGGGCATCGACCCTGCCACGAAAAAGACGGTGGAGTTCGACCTCACCGACCCACGGTTCCGCAAGGCGTATTTCGACATCCTGCATCACCCCTACGAGAACGAGGGCGTGGACTTCTGGTGGATTGACTGGCAACAGGGCACCAAGTCGAAGGTGGAGGGGCTGGACCCGCTGTGGATGCTCAACCACTATCACACCGCAGACATCTGCCGCGACGGCAAGAAGGGCATAATCCTCTCCCGTTACGCCGGGGCGGGCTCGCACCGCTATCCGCTCGGGTTTTCGGGTGACACCATAGTCTGCTGGAAGAGCCTGCGTCTGCAGCCGTGGTTCACGGCGCAGGCGACGAACATCGGCTACACCTGGTGGTCGCACGACATCGGCGGGCACATGTACGGCAAGGGCAATCCCGAGCTTTATGTCAGGTGGCTGCAATTCGGGGTGTTTTCGCCCGTCAACAGGCTTCATTCCACAAAGAACGGCTGGTCCAAGGAGCCCTGGCTCTACGGCGAACAGGCGGAAAAAATCGCGGCGGATTTCCTGCGTCTGCGTCACAGGCTTTTGCCGTATCTCTACACGGCGAATGTCAGGACGGCAGAGGAGGGCGTGCCGCTCATCGCTCCGCTTTACTACTCCTACGACAACGATTTTGCCCGCTCGATGAAGAACGAGTACACCTTCGGCACGGAATTCATCGTCGCGCCCGTCGTGACGAAGGCGAAGCGCGACGGTTACGCCCGCACCCCCGTTTGGCTTCCCAAGGGCAGGTGGACGGACTTTTTCACGGGCGAAACCTTCGAGGGCGAGAGATTGCTCTCGGTGAAGAGTGACGCCGCGCACTTCCCCGTGTTCGTCAGGGAGGGCGGCATCGTGCCCATGCTCGCGGAGAGGAAGGGCAATTCGACGGACTTCGACGAGCTCGAGGTGAGGGTGTACAAGGGCTACGGCGAGTACACCATGTACGACGAAACGGGCAGCATAAAGTTCGCCACCGAGACCAACGGCGCCGTGACGCGTTTTGTCATAAAGCCGAGTTCTGATTGCAAAACAAAGCGCATAAAGGTGCGTTTTTGCAGCTTAAAGCGCGCAAGGTACTCCGCCGCGGAGGTCCTTTCGGCGGACGGAAACGCCATCGAAGTGCCTTGCCGCGACATGGAAATTCTGGCGGAGGAAATCCCCGCCGAGAAGCCCGCGGAGGAATGAGCCCGCCGCGAAGGAACGCGGGATTGCCGCGTTTCGCGTAACGAAAGCCTTGAATGCCCGCGGACGGAAAAGTTCCGCGGGCGCGCTTTTTTTCGCGAAATCTCGGAAATTTTGCTTGACAGGGGTGGGGATATTTATTATTATAACTAAGCGTCTTAAAAAGAGCGTGCAAGTGCGAACTAGCCCCTCGCCTTGCAGTTTGGATAGATGAACACTCACTGAAATTTGGAGGTCTCAATGGCTAAGGATTTGTCCGCAATGGCAAACAACAATAAGTCCTACATGGCAAAGCCCGGCGAGGTCGAGAGCAAGTGGTATATCGTCGATGCAACCGATCTGGTGCTCGGCCGCCTTGCTTCGCAGGTTGCTGCCATACTGAAAGGAAAGAACAAACCCGAGTACACCCCCCATGTGGATTGCGGTGACCATGTCATCGTCATCAACTGCGACAAGGTCGTCCTCACGGGCAAGAAACTCGAACAGAAATTCTATCGCTATCACACCGGTTACATCGGCGGACTCAAAGAGGTCCAGTACAAGAAGCTCATGGCGGAAAAGCCCGAGTTTGCGGTGTACAAGGCGGTCAAGGGCATGCTCCCCAAGAACACTCTCGGCAGGGAGATGCTCAAAAAGCTCCGCGTCTACGCGGGCAGCGAGCACAATCATCAGGCACAGTGCCCCGTCGTGCTCGAACTGAAATAGTTGAGGTGAACAATGGCTACGAAGAAAACCGTTAAGAAGAAAGTTCAGTATCTCGGCACCGGCAGGAGAAAGACCGCAATCGCAAGAGTGCGCCTCATCCCCGGGGAGGGCAACATCACCATCAACAAGCGCGCGTTTGAGGACTACTTCCCCCTCGACACCATGCGCCTCATCGTCAACCAGCCCCTGGAAGCCGTTTCCGCAACCGACAAGTTCGATGTCATCGTCAATGTCCACGGCGGCGGCATGACCGGTCAGGCGGGTGCAATCCGTCACGGCATCGCCCGTGCACTCTGCGTCTGCGACAGGGAAGCCTACCGCGCGACCCTCAAGAAGGCAGGTTACCTCAAGCGTGACCCCAGGCAGAAAGAGCGCAAGAAATACGGTCTGCACAAGGCGCGCAAGGCACCTCAGTTCTCCAAGCGTTAACTTTCGGGTGCGACATACGCATACATCGCCCGTCGGCAGTTTCTGTCGGCGGGCGTTTTGTTAGTTATGTGCGTGCGCGCGTGCGTACACGCGTTTGCGTTTCTGTGTTCCGCAAATTCCGCAAATTCCGCAAATTCCGCAAATTCCTCAAATTCCGAAATTCCGCAAATTCCGATTCAAAAAAAGCAAAAAAAAACCCGCCGTGCGGCGGGATGTCGTCGTCATGTGAGGAGCACTGTCGCGCAGGCGGCTATGGCGTTGCCTTCGCCGATGTCGCCCACCCGTTCGTTGGTGCCTGCCGTTATTCCCACGCGCTCGACGGGGAGGGCGAGCGCCTTTGCGAGCCTTGCGCGCATCTTGTCGATGTGTGGCGCAAGCACGGGCTTTTCCGCGATTATCGCAACCGAAACATTTGCGACGCGACGGTTTTTCGCGCGCATTATGTCGGTGACGCCCTTCAGAAGCTTCATGCTGTCGGCGTCGTCGTAGCGGGGGT
>USEV01000058.1 GCA_900553825.1 uncultured Eubacteriales bacterium | reverse complement strand
TTCCTCTACGTCTCGTGGGCTCGGAGATGTGTATAAGAGACAGCCGTCGAACTTGACTCCGTCGACGGAACCCGCAAAGTCGATGTTGACGATGTCGCCCTTCTTTGCCGCGGCGTCGGTTTCGCTGATGCGTGCCTGCTTCTCGCGCGCCCTTTCCAGTTCCTCGTCAACCTGCTTGGCGGTGACCTTCTCGACCTTTCTCTCGACGGACAAACCCTTGTACTTGCCGAGCTTGACTTCGGGCTTGACCGCAACGGTGAGCGTGAATGTCGCGCCGCCGTCCTCCTTGAAATCGAACGCGGTGAGCGTGGGCTGTGCCACCACCTCGAAGTCCGTCTCCTTGTCGAGAGCCTCGGAATATGCCTCGGGAATTACGATGTCCATCGCATCCTCGAAAAATACCTCTTTGCCGTAAATCCCCTCGATGACCTTCTTGGGAACATGACCCTTGCGGAAGCCGGGAATCGAATATTTGTGTCTGGTCTTGTTGTACGCGGCGTCCACCGCCTTGGAAAAGGTTTCTGCGTCGATGTCGAAAACGAGCTTGACATGGCTCTTTTCCAGCTTTTCTACTGTGTAACTCATCTGTCCTCCATATATGGTTGATTGCAAGTAAAAGGGATTATAACACACACCCGCGCCAAAATCAACGATTTTGCGTTGCCATTTGCCGAGGGGTGTGTATAATAAAGCCATGGGCAGTGACTTTCTTGCATTGAGCGCGCTGGCGGACGAGCTGAACGCCGCCCTGAAAGGCGCGAGGACGGACAAAATCGTGCAGCCGGAAACGGACGAAATAAGGCTGTATCTGCGCGCAGGCGGCAGAAGCCGCTGTCTTGTCGCGTCGTGCAATGCGGGTGCGCCGAGGATTCACCTCACGGAAACCAGGAAGAAAAATCCCGTCACGGCGCCCAATTTTTGTATGTTGCTCCGCAAATACCTCGCCGTAAGCATGATAGAGGAAGTGGGAATGTGGAGCGACGACAGGATAGTTTTCGTCAGATTCACCGCCCGCACCGAGATGAAAGACAGCGCGGTCTACTACCTCTTTGCGGAGATAATGAACCGCTACTCCAACCTCGTTTTCACGGACGAAAATCTCACCATTCTCGACGCAGTCAAGCACCTGGGGCCCGACGACGGCGGCGGACACATAGTCCTGCGCGGTGTGAAGTACCGCCCGCCCGAACAGCCAAAGCCCAACTACCGCACGGAGAAAGCGGCGGAACTCGTCGCGGACTTTGCGGGAGGCGACCTGCACAGATACATCCTCGACAACATTTCCGGCTTTTCGGGGGTGACCGTTTCGGAGATACTGCGCCGTGCGGACATCGCGTCCGACCACCCCGCACCCCTCTCCAAAGACGAAAAATCGAGGCTAACGGGGCTTTTTGCGGAACTTTCGGATGTCACCTCACAGCCGTACTATTCCCCCTGCGTCGCGGGGGGCAAGGATGTGCTGCCCTTCCCGTACGGGGTGACGAACAGGGAAACGGTGCTTTACCCCACCATCTCCGCCGCGTTCGACGCCCTCAACACCGAGATAGACGGCGAACTGCGCAACAAGGCAAGGCTAAAAGCCTTGACGACGGCGGCGAAGAGGGTCTGCACCCGCACGGAAAAGAACATCGCAATCGACCGCGAAAGGCTTGCCGAATGCGAAAACATGGAAAAATACCGCGTGATGGGCGAGCTTGTCGTCACCAACATCTACAAAATCAAAAAGGGCGACACCTCGCTCACCTGCACCGATTACTACACGGGCGAGGAAGTGACAATCCCCCTCGACGAGAGGCTGAGCCCTTCCAAAAACTCGGCGGCGTACTTCAACCGTTACAACAAGCTCAAGCGCACCAAGGAATTCACCGAGAAAAAGCTGGAAAGCGACCTTTTGCTGCTTGAATACGCCCAATCGGTGACGGAGGAGCTCGAACATCTGCCCCACGACGCGTCCACGGAACAGATTGAGGAGGAGCTCGAACGGCTGGGCGGCATGAGGCGCAAGTCGCAAAAAGGCAAGGTGCGCAGGGAAAAGGCGGAGCCGCCTTACGAATTCGATGTGCAAGGCTTCACCGTGCTTGCGGGAAAGAACAATCTGCAGAACGAGGAACTGACCTTCCGCACGGCGTCGTCGGGCGACCTGTGGTTGCACCTCAAGAACAGTCACGGCGCGCATGTCGTCGTCCTCACCGAGGGCAAGCCCGTCCCCGACGGAGTCATCAGGGTTGCGGCGGAGATTGCCGCACACACGGCCGGAGCCCCCTCGGAGGTGGACTACACTCAGAGGCGTTTTGTCAAACGCCGCCCCGCGG
The DNA here is from genome assembly GCA_900553825.1 of uncultured Eubacteriales bacterium. Lineage (GTDB taxonomy): Bacteria > Bacillota > Clostridia > Christensenellales > CAG-917 > Limadaptatus. Next base: position 3,486 of record USEV01000058.1, on the reverse strand, counting down.
GGCACCCGGGACAGGTGATTTACACCGATTTCAAGACCGTGATTGCCACACCGAATTTGCACAAGGAACTCATGAAAAACCGCTGAACCGTTCTCAAAATCACGGAAAAGTATAATACATTTCGCCGTTTTCGAGAATACTTTGAAGCAAAAGCCGCGCACTTTGCGCGGCTTTTTCACTGTTTCGACAAACAGGTTTGCACGCTCTCGGAAGGCTTGCCTACCCCTGTTTCAATCGCGTGTCTTACTTAATCGGGCGTGTCACTTCAGCCCCGAGCGCAGTCGGGCGAGCACCGCCGCGAAATCCGCGGGAAGCGGAGCGGTGAAAGTCATCTCCTCGCCCGTGGCGGGATTTTTGAGAATCAGTTTTTCGGCATGAAGGAGTTGCCCGTCCTTGAAAAGCGCGGTCGAACCGCCGTAGAGAGCGTCACCCGTGACGGGATGGTGAATGTAGGCGGAGTGCACACGAATCTGGTGCGTCCTGCCCGTCTCCAGCTCGTAGCGCACGAGGGTGTATGCGCCGAAGCGTTCCAGCACCTCGTAATGCGTCACGGCGCGTCTGCCCTTTTCCACCACCGCCATCTTCTTGCGGTCGCGGGGATTCCTGCCTATGGGCGCGTCCACGGTGCCGCTGTCCTCGCGGAAATTGCCGTCCGCAATCGCGACATATATGCGGCGTGCCGTCTTTTTTTCAATCTGTTCGGCAAGGCTCCTGTGCGCCTCGTCCGTCTTTGCGACGACGATGAGCCCGGATGTATCCTTGTCGAGCCTGTGCACTATGCCGGGGCGTATCACGCCGTTCACGCCGCTCAAATCCTTCAGACGGAAAAGCAGGGCGTTGACGAGGGTGTCGTTCGCACGGTAACTGCTCGCCTGGTGCACGACCATGCCGCGGGGCTTGTTCACGACGGCAAAGCCCGCGTCCTCGTAGACTATGTCGAGGGGGATGTCTGCCGCCTCGACGGAAAGGGGCTCGGGCTCGGGGGGTGTGAACTCCACCCTGTCACCCGTGCGCAGCTCGTGCCCGCTCTTCGTCCTGGTGACGCCGTTGACGAGCGCACCCGCCTTTTCCAGCGCGCGGCTGACCGCAGAACGGCTGATGCCGCTCTCGCGTGACAAAAAGGCGTCCAGCCTTATCGAGTCGTCGTGCACGGTGTAAATCATGAATGCAAAGGGTCAGTTCTCTTTTTTCGCGTCCTCGGCGGCGGCGTCGGGAGCGTCGTTTTCCGCGGTGACGGTGAAGGCGACTTTTTCGGGAGAATCCCCGCCCTGTGCGGTCACGGTGAACGAGGCTTTCGCCCTTTCGCCGTCCGCGGTTTCCGAGGCTCCCGCGGTTTCCGAGGCGTTTTGCGCCTCTTCGCCCCGTTCTTCGGGAGTTTTTTCCTCTTCCGAGGCGGGGGCGGCGCTCTCCGTTTGCTCCGCTTCGCCGCCGTCGGCGTCCGTTTTGCCGTCTCCGTCATCGGCGGACTTTTCCTTGGAAGTGACAAAGAGCATGACTATGAGCGAAATGATGAGCATAATCGCGCCCACGGTCACGAATGCGTCGGCGATGTTGAAAATGGCGAAATCCACGAATGTGAACTCGAAAAAGTCCCTGACATAGCCGAGCCCTATCCTGTCGACGAGGTTGCCTATGCCGCCTGCCGCAACCATTATGAGCGGTATGCGAATGTATTCCTTCTCCTTTTTGAAGAACACAAGGTAACCGAGAATGACGATTATCACGATGAAAGTGAGGATTGTTATGCCCAGCGTCGAATCCTTGCCCAGCCCGAAGCCCATGCCGGTGTTCTGGGAATAGGTGAGGTCCAGAAAGCCGGGAATCGCGGTGTAATGTCCGCCGTGGCGCACCTCGACGAAGTCGTAAAGGAAGTCCTTCATCGTGAGGTCGAATGTGATTATGAAGGCGAAAAAGAGGATTTCGAGCCCGAAGCGGACGAGCACGCCGACATGCTCGCGGTCCCACTTGAACTCCTTGAAAAAGCGGGTGAAAGTATGCCATCCCGCTTTGATCCTGCCTTTTAAGTCGAATTTTTCTTTCTGTTCAGTCATTTTCTTCCGAGATGAGGCGGGACGGTGATGGTCACTCCGCTTGGGGCGAACAGGAATATGTTTTTGGTGATCTGCTGAATCGAGCCGTTGAGGGCGTAGATTGCGCCGCTCATGAAGTCGAGTATCCTGTACACCGAAGTCTGGTTGACCTCGGAAAAGTCCACGATGACCTGCTCGCGCATTTTGAGGTGGTCGATGAGGAGCTGGACATCCTCGTAGGTGGAGGGAGAATATATGACGGTGCCGCCCGTGACCTCGCGATGCATGCGGGAGCCGCCGCCCTCCGAGCCGCCGAACAGTCGGGAAAACTTCCCGCCCTGGCGCGGGGGTTCGGGGTATCTGCCGTCGCCGAAGCCGGAGTCGGCGCGGCGCATATCCTGCCTGTAGTAGTCGCGTTCGTTCATATTTACCTCCGTTCGGTCGCGGCGGGATAAACCCGTTCCCCGAAAAGGGTGCGCCCGAGCCGTATCATATTCGAGCCGTATTCGAGGGCGATTTTGTAGTCCCCCGACATACCTGCGGACAGATAATCCGCGCTGTAATTTGCCGTGCCGAGCTCCTTCGTGCTTTCAAAGAGGCTCCGGAGAGAGGCGTACAGTTTCCTGAGCTCCGTCTCTTCCGCCTGCGGGAGCACGCTCATGAGTCCGCGCACGCGTATGTGGGCATAGCTCTCCACCGAGCGCAGAAAATCCGCGACTTCGGCGGGTGCGACGCCGCCCTTGGTCAGCTCTCCGCCCATGTTGACTTCAAGGAGGCAATCCTGCACGATGCCGTGTTTTGCCGCCTGCCTTTCTATCTCCCGCGCGAGCTCGTCGCGGTCGAGGGAGTGTATGAGCTCCGTCCTGCCGACGAGATATTTGACCTTGTTGGTCTGAAGCTGTCCTATGAAGTGCCAGCGCATTCCCTCGCGGTAGTGCTCGTTGAACTCCTGCACGCGGTTTTCGCCGAGGACGAAATCGGGAGCCATGCGGTGGAATTGCTCCACCGTCTCACAGGTCTGAGTCTTGACTGCGGCGACGAGAGTGACATCCCGCCCCGTCTTTGCCACCGCTTCGCGGACTTCGGTCAGATGTTCCGACGAAATCATCACTTCACCGCCCTTACGGTATATTCGCCGTTTCTCAAGTCGAATGTGAACGCCTTTTCCACGCCGTCCTCGACAAAGTCCACGCGGATGATGTGTTTTTTCACCCTCTCGGCGCGGAGGATTTTGCCCTCGAAGGGACGGAAGGTTTCCAGCAGCAGTTCACGCTGTGCGTCGTTATAATCGCCTGCGTTGTCCGACACGAAAAGCACGCTGCCGAACATACGGTTGACGCGGGCGAGCAACCTCTTCTGCTCCTCGGTGTAATCGGTGGGTTTCATGCCGCCGTCGCGCAGGAAAAAGACCTGTCTCTTATACACATCTCCGAGCCCACGAGACGTAGAGGAATCT
>USEV01000057.1 GCA_900553825.1 uncultured Eubacteriales bacterium | reverse complement strand
ACGAGATTCCTCTACGTCTCGTGGGCTCGGAGATGTGTATAAGAGACAGGTCCCACCACCATCAGTATGGCAATGGGAAGGACAATCAAAAGTCCGAATATAAGTTTTTTCATTGCATTATGTTGTTGTCAACAGCGGTTTTGCGTAAATGCGCGGGAGCAGATCAGATCTGCTCGCCGTGCAGACGCGCTATGAGCCTGCTGTTGATGGTGTAGGTCGACCCGGGTATAAGGTCGGTTGTGTCGTCGTCGTAACCCCAGAAGCCCACGGGATATTTCAAGAGGCTCAATATCACCTCGCCGAGGTTGGTGATGGTGTGAGAGCTGAAATATTTGAACCGCTTGTCTTCAAAGGTCATGTTCCAGTTGATGTCGTCCGTTGACACATCTTTGCCCGTATCCTTGATCTCGGTGCCGTCGAATTCGTACACATTGCCGGCGGCGTCGACGAGCTCGCCGTCCTCGGTGTAGCCGTACTCTATGAAGCTCCGCTTGGAGAACCCCAGCGAGAGCATCCCGAGGTGCATGTGCGTGTAGCCGTCCGAATCCCTTCTGAAGCTCTCCAGCGTGGGTTCGGATGCGAGAATGTTCCCGAGCATACCCACCAACATTTCGATGAGATTTTCGGGGATGTTCTGCTGTTCGAGCACATCGCGGGGGATGAGGTTGATGTTGTCGAGCGGTTGCCAGTTGTAGATGTCGAGGAAGCCCTTCTGAGTGAATGTCGTGCGGGCATCCGCCGATTCCGTGTAATTCGCCGAGCCGTATTCGATGCTGAATCCGAGCCCCGCCATGTTGGACATCACGCAGTTGATGATCGTGAAGTCGTTGTAACGCGTCTTCTTGTTCTTGGAAGTGCCGGTATAGGTGGAGATGTGGATGCCGCAACCGCGGGTGTTCCTTATCACGCAGCCTTCGACGGTGACCTGTGCGCCGCGGAGCTGAATGAGCGTCCTCGCGTTCTCGAGGAGGCAGTACTCCACTCTCCCGTTCCTGACCGTATCGTTGATGTAATCGCCGGTCACCTTTTCCATCTCCTCGCGGTTGAACCATATCGCGTAGCCCTGTTCGAACTGTTGCGTGTCAGCCATATCGAGCGAGCCCGATTCCTGCGAAACGGTGTTGGGACGGATGGTGAGATTCGAGAATGTCACATCGTGTGCGCACACCATGAACACCGGCACTATATTGTTTGTTTCGGTGCCTATCTGGTTGTGCGATGCAGAAACGGTGTGACCGTTGCCGTAGACATCGCCGAAGGTGTCGATGTCCATGGCGTAGTCCTTGCCCTCGAGGTTTTCCACCGATATGTCGTTTTCGAGTGCGACCGACGATCTGCGCGTCTGGAGTGCGTCCTTGAGCTGGGAATAGTCCGTGACCGCGATGCCGTCAATCACCGTGACGACAAACGATGCCGTGGTGTAGCTGTCCATTCCCGGGTATCTCGGGTACTTCGCCTTCACCGTGACCGTGACGCCGACTTTGCCGTCGGTTGTCTCCGCGGCGGCTTCCGCCACTCCCGCGGGGTCGAAGATGAGGATGTTGTGACCGAATTCCGTCCCGTCACCGAAATACGCGACGGAGGGATCCGATGTCGTGAATTCGAAGGCCTCGTAGAAACTCGTTGCGTCCTCGCCCTCGAACAGAGTGGGATAGAGGACATTGACCGCAAAGGTGTTTGCGACGATTTCTTCTCCTTGGTACTTCTGCGATGCGAAAACGGTTTCGCGCGCGAGCCCGACTTCGAGAGAGGACTGCGTGGTTTCGGTGACGAGCACCGCGACCTTGCGCTGTACGACGAGGGTCATGCTTGCGCTCTCCCCTCCGTCCGTACTCTCCGCCGTGAGAGTCGCCGTGCCGCTCGCGAGTCCGCGGACGGTGCCGTCGGAGGCGACGGAGACGATGTCGGGGTTGGAGGATATCCAGCGCACCGAGGGGGGTTCCCCGCGACGGAGCACCGAGGCATAGCGCGCGGTGAGATAGAGAGGCGAACCGTTGACCTCGAGCACGAAGTTTTCGCCGAGCGCGGAGCTTTCGGAAATTTCGATTGCGTCCTCGCCGCAGAGCCTGAGCCCGATTTCGCCGCCGCCGTCAAGCACTATGACTGCGGTGTTGGCAAGCTGCGAATCCGTCGTCGCGAGAGGATTGACATCGAACGAGAACACGCCGTCCCCGCTCACGCTGCCCCCTGTCACGGAAACCACATCCGCCGCGTCGACTCCTATGTCGGAAAGGGGGAAGGACTGGAGATGCGTCGTGAGATAGTTGCCGTACACGGTGTACCCTGCGCGCACGATAATTCTGAGCGCCTCTCCCACTATCTCGTTGCCCCTGGAGTCGCGTGCGGTGAGCCACACATCGGTTGAGCCCTGGGCGACCGCGGTGACGATGCCGTTTGCGTCGACGGATGCGACGGCGGGGTTCGCGCTGTGCCATTCCGCGTCGTACACCGCGCCGTCGAGCGGGGTGTAGACGGGCGTCATGACGGAGCTCTCCCCTACCGTGAAAGTCTGTTTGCCTTCAATCCTGATGGCGGTCACATCGCCGCCCACCACGACGCTGCAGGACGCCGTCTGCGCGTCCGCCGCCTGGACTTCCAGCACGAAATTGCAGTGCACATTCGCGCGGATGGACCCGCCTGCACTGACGGAATCCGCATGGTTTCCGGAGGCGTCGAGCAGCTCGACATAGTAAAACCCGTTTTTGCCGTTTTCGTCATCGGGATAGTTGGCGTCGCGGCTTCTGACATCCTTGACGACCCAACTGTAATTCTTGTCGCTTGCGGCTTCGGGAAGAATCTTCACCTCAAAAAGCCCACCCTCGCCGTCGAGTTTGTAGACCTCGTTGAGTTCGATGGTGAGGGACGACTTGTTCAACGAAACACTCTCGACGGAGATGACCGCCGTTACGCTGATGAAAGTTGTGACAAGTCCGACAACCACCAAGACCACAATGGGGATGACGACGAGTATGCCAAGCATCAATTTCTTCATTTGAAAATCCTCGCGGACCGCACCCGTTTAAGGAGCGATCTTCTGATATCTCTTCTCGAGGTTCGCAAACAGAGCCGTCACGCTGCAAGCGAGGATGACGACCATGAGGAGCGAGAGAATGAGATACACCGCTTCGGTGCCCTGGAGCGTGCCCATCTGCAGGGGCAGGAAGCTGAACACCATGGTGAAAATGCCGTAGATTGCGGCAACGAGTATGCCGACAAGCAACGCCACGATCATGTTCTTGTTCGCGGAGACGAGCTCTCCGTCGCCGACGACATTGAATGTGGGCGACTTGATGTCAGCCGCGATGGAGAGGCAGGTGAGCGAAAGCACCATCATCTCGGAAATCAGGAATATGCAACCGACATCCAGGGGCTTGAGCAGATACCCTGCACTCTCGGTGGAGAATGCCGCCGCCATGACTATGGTGCACAGCACCACCGACGCGGTGCCGACCGCTGCATAGAGGAACAGCTTTGCCAGAATCTGGGTCGTATAGCTCACGGGCATTATCTTGGTGTTGTAGAATGCGTTGCCTTCCCTGGAAATGGAGGTGGAGGCGAACGACACGATTATTGACACGAAGATGTTGATGACGAGAAGCGTGAGTCCGGGCACGATTGCCGCGCCGACGGAGTTCTGACCCATGGTTGCCGCGAGGTCGTTGCAGTAGTAGACCATGACGGGTGCGGCAACCGCCATAGCGAGGTACTGGAACGAATAGTTGAAGGAGCGCAGGATGAGGAAGAACTCGCGGTTGACGAGCGTCCCGAACACGCTGCGTTTCTTGTTGGGCTTGACCTTCTGGAAGGAAACCTTCTCGGTCTCGACGCCGGTGAGGATGACCTTGTAGTAGTTGCGAGTGGTGACGAAGTACGCCGCAACGCAGAACGCCGCCGTGATGAGGGCGATGTAGAGGAAGGAAAGCCCGACCTCGGTTGCGGAATAGCCGTGCATCCAGCCCGCGGCAAGGAGCGCATACCACTTGAAGGGATAGGCGTTCGATGCTATATCGCGGAGCCTGCCGATGACGGTGGGCGAGAACATGCTCGCACTCTCGTCACGCATGTACTGCAAGATGCCGGAAAGCGCGGTCATGTAGACGATGAAGCCCGCGCATATCGCCGCGATGAGGATGATGAGTACCAGCAGGAACTGGTTCTTGACGAGGTTCATCAGCATCATGACGGGAATTGCGAGCAGGTTCGCGATCGCGTAAGGAAGCGGTATCGTGATGAGCATGACCGCTATCGCCGCGAAGTAGTACGCGACGCCCGCGCCCGTGACCACGCCGAAGATGACGATCACGGGGACCATGAGCACGAGGTTGATGACGAAGTTGTGCACGAAGCAGTAAATGGACTTCGCAAGCAAAATTTCCTTGCCGCTCACGGGGAAGCGCAGGAGCAGCTCGTTGTCGCCGCTCATGTAGAGATTTTTGATGACATTGCCGATTGCCACCACCGTCGCCACAGTGAGGGTGAACACCACCGCATACACCAGGAACTCGAACTCGAGTCCCGAGCGGTTGATGAACATCTCCGCGAGGTAGTACACGCCCGTCACGAGGATTGCGTATATGGCGAGCGTGAAGAGCAAGCTGGCAGCTTTGCCCAGCTTTTCCTTGGTGCCCATCTCGACGCGCGAACCGAAGCGGGCGCGCATCTCCAGGCGCACAAGCGATTTTACGCTGAGCCAGGATATCTTATCGTTCATAACAGCCTCCGAGTTCAGCGTTCGCCGCCGTCTGCGTTGTCGTCGCTTGCGGGCATATCGGGACGCATCTCCTCCTGCTCCTGGGCGACATAGTCTTCAAACAGTCTCTTTTCGTAAGTGCCTGTGATCTTGAAGAATCTCTCTTCGAGGTTTGCCTTGTTTTCTTCGTTGTCGGCAAGGTCGAAGCAGTCGATGATGTGTCCTTCGTTGATGATTGCGACGCGGTGGCACAGCCTCTTGACAAGGTCGAGGTTGTGGCTGGAGAAAAACACCGTGTTGCCCTTTGCGCAGTGCTCGCGCATATAGGCGATGATTTCCGCGGTGGACTGGGGGTCGAGGCCCATCATCGGCTCGTCGAGCACCCACAGCCTGGGCTCGTGAATGAGCGCGGCGATGATGCAGATCTTCTGCTTCATGCCGTGGGAGTACGCCTTGATCTGCTTGTCGATGGCAAAGCCCAGCTTGAACAGGTCAAGGTATTTGTCGAGCCTCTCCGTCCTGTCCTCCTTGGACACCCTGTAGAGGTCGGCGACATAGTTGACATATTCCCTGCCCGTCAGCTTTTCGTAGACGGAATGGTTGTCGGGGACATAACCCATGTTCATCTTTGCCTTGATGGGCTCCTTCTGGATGTCGTAGCCGCACACCTCGATGGTGCCGCCGTCGAAGGGCAGGATGCCCGTGAGGCACTTTATCGTCGTGGATTTGCCTGCGCCGTTTTGTCCCAAAAATCCGAATATCTCGCCCGGGCGCAGCTCAAACGAGATGTCATCAACCGCGACGCGGTCGCTCTTGGGGTACACTTTTTTGAGGTTGGTAACTTTCAGCATATTCTTTCTCCTGAAGCCGTAGACGGCTTGATTTCGATTTTCCGGCTTTCGCCGCGCTCGGCTTTCGCCTCGCTCTCTATATCAACCGACCGCATACACTCCGTGTCCGGTCGGGTGGTTTTCCTTCGAGTCCGCGCGCCCTCTTCCGCTCCTCGCTTGCGTGTGCGCGCTCGCCCCCGAAAATATTATGTTCGTCAACATTTTACCGAATTATCGTTACAACACGATGACGAAAGTCTTACAAAATCCTTACCTGTCTCTTATACACATCTCCGAGCCCACGAGACGTAGAGGA
>USEV01000056.1 GCA_900553825.1 uncultured Eubacteriales bacterium | reverse complement strand
TGTGTATAAGAGACAGGTTGAACAGACCTATAAATCGGAATTTGACCAGATATATTTGATTGGGCATAATTGGAGGGTAATACTATGAAACATTGTGGAACACAACAAATTCAAACATCTCGTCTGCTGTTAAGACCATTTACAGATGGGGATTGTGATAATATGCTAAAAAATTGGGTATCCAATCCTCTGGTACAGACTGAATACGGCGAACCTGTTTATACAACTCTTTCAGAAGTAAAACAACTCTTAGATAAATGGCAAAAGAATTATTCTAATTCTGATTTTTACAGATGGGCAATCATAGAAAAGAAAAGTTTGGAAAACATAGGGCAAATCGCCTTTTGCAGGGTTTATTCCGATTGTAAAACCGCAGAAATCGAATACTGTATAGGCGAAAGTTTTTGGGGCAACGGATATGCAAATGAAGCATTATCTGCTGTTATCGACTATGTGTTTTCCAATACAGATTTTCACAAACTTGAGGCTTATCATCGTATAGAAAATATAAAATCAGCAAGAGTATTGCAAAAATCGAGTATGCATATTACAGATGCTGTTCAAAGGTTTGTCAGAGAAGGCACTTTACCCAAAGGTGAGGTTTGTTATTGCATTACTAACGATTAGATAACTTCCAGTTTGTAGGTCAGATTAAAACAGAATATTTTACATAGCAGTCAAGAAAAAGCTTGGCTGCTTTTTGCACAAAAAATTCCCGCCATCATTTGATAGCGGGAATCACACTGGAGGCGCCACCCGGATTTGAACCGGGGATCAAGGTGTTGCAGACCTACGCCTTACCACTTGGCTATAGCGCCTTATATGGAGCGGATTACGAGGCTCGAACTCGCTACCTCCACCTTGGCAAGGTGGCGCTCTACCAGATGAGCTACGGCCGCATATAAAGTGCCTCCGATCGGAATCGAACCAATGACACGGGGATTTTCAGTCCCCTGCTCTACCGACTGAGCTACCAAGGCAAATGGCGACGCGGAAGGGGCTCGAACCCTCGACCTCCAGCGTGACAGGCTGGCGTACTAACCAACTGTACTACCGGACCATTAAGTTTTGGTGGGCCTTCACGGACTCGAACCGCGGACCAATCGGTTATGAGCCGACCGCTCTAACCAACTGAGCTAAAGGCCCCGATGCGGGAAAAACCCGGTGTCACGACTTTGGTCGGGGTGAGAAGATTCGAACTTCCGACCCCATGGTCCCAAACCATGTGCGCTACCAAACTGCGCCACACCCCGTGGTTGAGGAATCGATTCGTGACTATGACAATATACAATAAAGGCGGTATGTTGTCAACTTTTTTGGCGTGAGTTTTTTGATAAATTATTGACACAATCGGCCCCGAACAGAAAAAAACCGAGAAAAACTCCCAAATCGCGCGAGGACGCGGGATTTACTATTTTCGGAGGAGGCAATATGGAACTTACCGCTAAAAAGGAGAGAGGGCGAATGACCTTCTTTTTCAATGGCGAAATCGACGAATTCCGTTGCAGAACGCTGCGTGGAGAGCTCGACCGCGAAATAGCCGCCGAAGCCCCCGACGAGGTGGTTTTCGACATGGGCGGAGTGTCGTTTGTGGACAGCACGGGGCTGGGGTTGATACTCGGCCGCTTCAAACGGCTGGACGCCGTCGGGAGCCGTCTGATGCTCAGGAATGTTCCCCCGCAGGTGGACAAGGTTTTCCGCGCGAGCGGCGTTTATTCGGTTGTGGAGAAGGTGAAATGAAAGGAAATTACATGAAAATCGAAATTCCCGCTCTCGGCAGGAACGAGAGCTTCGCGCGCAATGTTGTGGCGGGTTTTGCGGTGGAATGTGCGCCCACCGTGGGCGAGATAAGCGACATCAAGACCGCCGTCAGCGAAGCCGTGACGAACGCCGTCGTGCACGCCTACGACGAGGAAAACGACAGCAATCTCATCGAAATCGCGGCGGACATCGACGACGACAACACCCTCACCGTCAGCGTGCGCGATTTCGGCAGGGGCATAGAGGATGTGGCGGAGGCGCGCGAACCCTTTTTCACCACCAAGCCCGACGCGGAAAGAAGCGGAATGGGCTTCACCATAATCGAAACCTTCATGGACGACCTCGAGGTGGAATCTGCCCCGGGCAAAGGCACCACCGTGATTATGCGAAAGAGGATAGGCGGGAATGTTGGAGCATGAAGAATCGCTCGCGCTCATAGCCTCGGCACAACTCGGCGACGAGGAGGCGAAGGAGAAACTGATAAGCGAGAATTTTCCGCTCATAAAGTCCATTGTCAAACGCTTCAAGGGGCGGCTTGAATACGACGACCTCATGCAGCTCGGCGCGATGGGCTTTCTGAAAGCGGTTGCCGGCTTCGACCCCTCATTCGGAGTGCGCTTTTCCACCTATGCCGTACCCATGATCACGGGGGAAATAAAGCGCTTTTTGCGTGACGACGGCATGGTGAAGGTGTCGAGGTGGGCAAAGACCCTCGCACAGAAGATTGCCGCGTATCTCGACGAGGTGAGGAAGAGCAACCTCGCCGAACCCACGGTGGAGGAACTTGCCGAAAAGTTCGGCTGCGAGGCGGGCGATGTCGTCTTTGCCCTGGATACGGGGCACTTCGTTGTGTCGTTAAGCGAAGCGGCGGACGACGACGGCACGCCGCTCGGGGACAGAATAGCGGGAGGCGAAACTCCCGAGGAGGACATAGACGGGCTGATGCTCCGCGACAGCATCAAAAGTCTGCCCGAGCGGGAAAAGAAAATCATAATCCTGCGCTATTTCCGTGACAAGACCCAGAGCGAGGTGGCGGCGGAGCTCGGCGTGTCGCAGGTGCAGGTGAGCAGGCTCGAGAGCAAGATTCTTTCCAAAATGCGGGAAAAGCTGGAGGATTGATTCCGCATTTTGCGCGCGCGGATGACGCGAGAGAGCCGCGTCCGCGACGCTTCCTTGCGGCGGCTTGCGCGTCCAGGGCATATTAAGCGTTTTTTTGTCCACACTTAAAGCGTGGACGAATTTTTTGTTACCACTCCCGAACCGAACGAAATTTTTTTCGAGTGCAACGCGCCCGAGGAGCGCGCGCGCCCGAATACGCGGAGGAAGCATGATTAAAAAGGCACAGTACCGCGAATATGTGAAGAAAAATTCGCCGCGTTCGCCCATGATGCGCTCGCTTATTGCGGCGTTTGTGGTGGGCGGGCTCATCTGCGTCGCGGGCGAAGGGGTGTCGGACATCCTAGGCATAGCGTTTCCGAATATGTCAAAGGACGACATCGCAAGCTGGACTACGGTGACGATGATATTCTTCGGCGCGTTTTTCACCGCAATCGGCGTCTACGACAAGCTCGGGCACTTTGCGGGCGGCGGCTCCATCATCCCCATCACGGGGTTTGCCAATTCCGTCGTTTCGCCCGCGTTGGAGTTCAACCGCGAAGGCGTGTTCTTCGGCGTGTGCGCAAAGATGTTCGTGATTGCGGGTCCGATAATCGTGTTCGGAATCGTCGCGAGCATAATCGTCGGCATAATCGGGCTGTTTTTGTGAGGAAAGATGAAAAAAGGACGACAGAGTTTTTTGACGGACAGACCCGTATATGTGCGCTCGGGTTACACGATAGTGGGACCGAAAGAGGGCGACGGGCTTTACGCCGGCACCTTCGACACCGTGCTCAAGGACGACCTCTGGGGGGAGAAGTCCTACGAAAAGGCGGAGAGCAAGATGCACAGGGAGGCAATCCGAGGTGCTATATGCCTTGCGGGGCTGGATTTTAACGGCATAGACCTCATGCTTGCGGGCGACCTGCTGAACGAAATCAGCGCGTCGTCGCTTGCCATGCGCTACTTCAAAGTGCCTTTCGTCGGGCTTTACAACGCCTGTTCGACATTCAGCGAGGGGATGCTCGTCGGCGCGGCGCTCATAGACGGCGGCGCGGCAAAGACGGTGACTTGCTCGACATCAAGTCACTATGCGTCGGCGGAAAGGCAGTACCGCTATCCGCTGGAGCTTGGCAATCAGCGCACCCCAACATCGCAGTGGACAGTGACGGGAGCGGGATGCACGGTGCTGAGCGGGGAGCGACCCACGCCCGAGGACGACACGCGCAACCGCGAGACATTTTCGGAGCGGCTGAAGGAGATGCGTGCGAATTGTGCCCGAGACGAGAGCGAGGAGGAGCGGGGAAGCGACGGCAAAAAGGGGCTTTTCGACCCGATTAAAGAGGTTTTTAATCCCGAAAACGGCGCAAAGACGGAGTATCGCGGGGAATGCGAGGGCGAAAACACCTTCGATTCCGACAAAAATTCGCCGCTGAAAAAACTTGTGCGCGGCATAAAACGCCACATGGGGGAGGAATGCGAGCCGATCTGCGACACAAGCTACCGCCGCACGCACATAATCAGAATAGCGGGGGGCACATTCGGCAAGGTTGTCGACTTCGGCATCGACGACGAAAGCAACATGGGCGGAGCAATGGCTCCCGCCGCGGCGGATACGCTCATCAGACATTTCGAGGACACCAACACCGCCCCCGAGGATTACGACGCGATTTTCACCGGGGATTTGGGCAGATTCGGCAGCGAGGCTTTTTGCTACATTCTGGGAAAAGAGGGCATACGGCTCGGCACGCGCTACGCGGACTGCGGAGCGGGCTACTACGCGCCCAAACAGGAGACCTATCAGGGCGGCTCGGGCGCGGGGTGCGTCAACACGGTGTTCAACGGCATGATTGCAAAGCGCATGGAGAGGGGGGAGCTGAGGCGCGTCCTGGTGCTTGCGACGGGTGCGCTTCTCAGCAAGGATACCCCTTTGCAGAAGGAAACCATCCCCGGGGTCAGTCACGCCTTCGTTGCCGTGAGTGAAGAGTACTGATGCGACGGACAAAAGTATTCTAAAAAATTGCAAAAGTTAGAATACTTTGACGAAAAATGGAGAGCGGTTGAGGTCAAAATCCCACTGTTTGGCCGCCGCGGGTGAAAAATGGAAATCTTTCTCGACTATCTCAAGGTGTTTGCTGTGGGCGGCGCTTTGTGCGCCCTCGGGCAACTGCTCATCAACAAGACGCAGATGTCCTCGGCGAGGATTCTGGTGACATTCATGCTCCTCGGCGTGGTGCTGGAGCTTGCGGGAGCCTTCTCCTACATGAAGGAGTTTGCCTCCGCGGGAGTGACGATTCCCATCACGGGGTTCGGCAGCGGACTTGCGCGCGGCGCGCTCCGCGGAGCCAGGGAGGGGGGATTGCTCGGTGCAATAAGCGGCGGGCTCGAAGCCGTCGCGCCCGGCATTGCCGCCGTGATATTTTTCGGTTTCGTGTTCTCCCTCGTCTTCAAGTCGCACAGCAAAAAGCTATAACGCGGCGCGCGGTGTGCACGCTTGCCGTGCGCCTTTTCGCGCGTGTTTTTTGCGCACAGCCGATGTGAGCGCCGTGCGTGTCTTGCGCTGTGCGCTTACGCCGTTTCGTTACCCGTAAAATGCGTCGACCCGCAGAGTAAACCCGCTTTGCGGGTTTTTTACGGCGCGAGCTCCATATATCCGCCGTTTTGCACCGATGAGCCGAAGAAGAATTCCGGCACTTCACCCACTATGAGATTTTCCGCCACCAACACCTCCGCTTTCACGCTTATCGTCGGCTCGTCAATGGGGGTGATTATGTTCACTTCCGCGTGCACATCGATGTATATCTTGTGCAGAGTCTGGTTGATGCCGGCGCTTGTGAAATAGCTCACGAAATCGCAAAGTGCCGAGCCTATCGGCATTATGCTTATCTCCACCTCGGGTCCCAGACCCATGAGCAGGGCAAGACCCGTGAATGTGCCGACGGGGATTGCCACTTCCTGCAGCCCCAGTTCGTCGAGGTTTGCTTGCGCGAGGTTGGCTATTTCGCGTGAAATGAGGTTGATTTCGGGGGAGTTTGCCTGTAC
>USEV01000055.1 GCA_900553825.1 uncultured Eubacteriales bacterium | reverse complement strand
ATGTGTATAAGAGACAGATGTAGAGCGAGGCGCTGCGCTCGAGGTTGTTGATGGAGCGTCTGCCCTCGGCGACTATGCGCGGCATGGACGCGAAGTTGGAGTCCATGAGCACGAGCGAGCTGACATTTTTCGCCGCGTCCGAGCCCGAAGCCATGGCGACGGAGCAGTCCGCCTCCTTGAGGGCGAGGACATCGTTGACGCCGTCGCCCGTCATCGCGACGGTGTGACCCGCCGCCTTGAGCGCCTTGACGAGCAGGAGCTTCTGGTCGGGGAGCACGCGCCCGAAAATGGTGTAGCGGGTGGCGGCTTCGCGGATTTCCTCCTCGGTGGAGAGGGTGGACATATCTATGATTTCGTCGCACTTTTCAAGCCCCGCGCGCTTTGCGACGGCGCGCACCGTTTCGGGATTGTCGCCCGAGATGATTTTGACATCGACGCCCTGTTCGCGGAAGAAGCGCAGGGTGTCGGGCGCCTCCTTGCGGATTTTGTCTGTGATGATGACAAAGCCCTCAAAGACCACTTCACCCGGCAATTCCGTATCGTTAAAGTCCTTTTTCGACGAAACGCAGGCGAGCACGCGGTAGCCCTCCGCGGCAAGTTCGCTCGCCTTTTCGGTGATTTCGCTGCTGTTTCTCGGGAGCACGAATTCCACCGCGCCGAGGGCGTAGCTCACGCCGCCCGCGCGCACGCCGCTCCACTTCCTCGCGGAGGAGAAGGGGATTGCCCTTTCCGTCTCGGCGATTGCCTGCACGCCGTCGAGGTACGCCGCAAGTGCCTGCGCCGTCGCGTTCTCGTCGCCCGTGCCCTCGACCACCGCCTTGAGCATGGCTTTCATCTCTTCGCCGCTCAATCCGTCGCGGGGGATTATGTCGTTGACCTCCATGCTGCCCTCGGTGATGGTGCCCGTCTTGTCGAGGCAGAGCACATCCACACGCGCGAGCGTTTCCACGCAGTAAAGGTCCTGCGCGATGGTCTTGTGCCGCGAAAGGCGTATGACGCTGACGCAGAACACAGTGCTCGCAAGAGCGACGAGCCCCGAGGGTATCATGCCTATCACCGAGCCTATGGTGGTGAGCACGGTGTCGTTGAGCTGGGACGGGTCGCGGAAATACTTGGAGCAGAAAAGCGCTATGCCGAGGGGCACGATGACTATGCTCATCACCTTGACTATCAGCATCAGCGAGCGCCATATCTCGGAGGTGGGTTTCTTGAAATACTTTGCGCCCTTGGAAATCTTCATGACGAAGTTGTCGGCGCCGATGTGTTCCACCCTGCAACGCGCCCTGCCCGACACGACGAAGCTGCCCGACATCACCTTGTCGCCCACATTTTTGACGATGGCGTCGGGCTCGCCCGTTATCAGCGATTCGTTGACTTCGCAGCTGCCTTCGACCACCACGCCGTCGGCGCACACCTGTCTGCCCGCCGCGAGCTCCGTGATGTCGTCGAGCACTATTTCCTCGAGCGGAATTTCCTTTTCCTCGCCGTCGCGTATGACGAGCGCCTTTGGCGCGGAAAGCAGGGAAAGCCTGTCCATCGTGCGTTTGGCGCGCAGCTCCTGTATGATGCCCACCAGCGTGTTGAACACGATGAGGATGAGGAAGCCGAAGTTGCCGATGCCGTCCATGCCGTCGGGCACGAAGCCCGCGAGCAACACCGCAAGCACGATGAAAACGAAGTTGAAAAAGGTGAGGATGTTGGAGCGCAGTATGTCCGCTACGCTCTTCGTCCTCACCGTCTGTTCGCCGTTGATTTTCCCCGCGGCGACGCGCTCGGCGACCTCCGCGGCGGTCAACCCCGTTTGCGGGGATGTGTTGAATACTGTTTCGGTCTCTCCCATTCCTCACCCTGCGCAGTTGATAATTCACTATAACATACCGCATCGGAAAAGGGCAAGGGGGAAGCGCAAATCGGGAAAAAGAATGCCGGGCTTTGTTCCCGCGGGTCATACGGCGACGGGAGTTTGCATATCGTGGTGACATGAGGAAAAAGATATTCGTCACCGTTGCAACACTCGTAATCGCCGTCGCGCTCGTCGCGGCGCTCGTCGCGTGCGACCGCACCCCTCCCGCGGAGGCGGAGCACTTCTCGCACGGCGTGGACGCGCTCTACACGGGCGGGGGAGAGGACTTCGTCGTTTCGCTGGAATGCGGCGAGAGGGAAAACCCGTTCATCGCGGACGGGAAGACGGGGACGGTGGAGGAGTTCGCCGAGCTCGTGGTCACGCCTCTCGCAGTCGGCGACTACGACGAGATTTCCTTCGTGCTCAAGGAAGGCGGAGAGGCGGGCAAGACGCTTTCGGGCACCCTGGGCAGCAACAGGTTCGGGGAGTTCAGGGTGGATGTGCCGCTGGATTTCGTGCCCGCGTCCGTAACGCTGACCGCGGGGGAGCTGAATGCCGAATACCCGCTCGCGGATGTGCTTGCGGGCAAGCTGACATCGCGCGACGCGGTGAACATCGCAAGGCAGGAGTTCGCCGCCGAGCTCGAAGCGGAAAAGGCGGAGGGCGGCCCCGAGAGGGAGGTCTATGTCAAGCTCATTACAGGTGACCGCACGACATATTACTATTATGTTTCGCTCATCGGCGAGGGTGCGAATTACCTTGCCGTGCTCGTGAACCCCGACGACGGGACCGTGGTTTCCAAGAAGTGACGGCGTCCGCCGCGCGCGGGGCGCGGCGTCGCCGCTATGCGGCGGGGGAGAGGACCGGGACGACGACGGCGGTTGCGCGGAGTGCGCGCCGCCGTTTTGCTTTCGCGCGGCGCGGAGTTTAGAGCCTTACGGTGCGGAAGTATGTCAAAATTTGTTGTTGATTTTTGCGGGGAGATTGGTTATAATCATCCTGTAAATCGTTTCGTGGCGGCGATTGTCGCAGGGGAACGGGAAAACCTAGGAGGTAAATATGAACAAAACCGATTTCATCAAGGCAGTTGCAAGCAAAGCAGACCTGTCCATCAAGGACGCCACCGCGGCAGTTGAGGCTTATGCAGCCGTCGTCGCAGAGGCTCTCAAGGCGGGCGACAAGGTCGCGATCGCGGGCTTCGGCACCTATGAACTCAAGAAGAAGGCGGAAAGGAGCGGCTTCAACCCCGCAACCGGCAAACCCATCGTCATCGCGGCGAGCAATGCCCCCGTCTGCAAATTCGGTAAGGCGTTCAAGGACGCTTTCAACTAATCTTCGCAGTCTGACTGAAGCGCCTTCCACGAAGGCGCTTCGCTTTTCTTCCCGCGCGCTTTTTGCGCGTCGGGAGGGGGTGTCTTTTTCCGGACACCTTTTTTGATTTGTGTGCGCGGGGCGCGTGTGCGTGCGCTTTGGGCGTGCGACAGTTGGACGGGAATTGTTTTTTGCAAAACAAATCGCCGCGGTTGTATAGGTTTCTCGCCGGTTTTTCCCGTTTACATCGCGATTTTTGTTTGATATAATTTGCTTAATAAGACTCAATTACGGAGGGAAGCAATGAAAGTCACTTATACCGAGCTTAAAGGCAAGCAGGAAGCGGGCTACGGCGTCACTCGTTGGGCCAACGCGCGTGAGATCAACGAGAGCTTGAAGCAGCTCACATCGCAACCCATTTACAGCGTTTCGGAAGAGGCGTACAAGGACATCTGCGACAACTACTACGACATCAAGTGCGCAGGCTCCAAGAAGATCACCGCCGAAGCAAAGAAGTACATCCCCGGCGGCGTTCAGCACAACCTCGCCTTCAACAAGCCCTTCCCCATGTGCATGGTCAAGGCGGACGGCGCGCATCTTTATGACATCGACGGCAACAAGTACATCGATTTCCTCCAGGCGGGCGGCCCCACCATCCTCGGCAGCAACTATCCCGCAGTCAGGGAAGAGGCGATAAAGCTCATCAACGAGTGCGGCCCCGTCA
Organism: uncultured Eubacteriales bacterium; assembly: GCA_900553825.1. Taxonomy (GTDB): domain Bacteria; phylum Bacillota; class Clostridia; order Christensenellales; family CAG-917; genus Limadaptatus. The sequence goes on along the minus strand of USEV01000055.1, from coordinate 2,040 downwards.
CCGGTCTTTTCCACGAGGCGGAACTGCTCATCGCAAAGGAAATCAATAAGTGCATGCCCAATGTCGAGAAGTTCAGGATGCTCGGCAGCGGCACCGAATCCGTCATGGGCGCAATCCGCGTGGCGCGTTGCGCGACCAAGAAGAAGAGAATCATCAAGATCGGCGGCGCATATCACGGCTGGTCCGACCAGATGGTCTACGGCCTTAAGGTTCCCGGCACCAGACAGTTCCTCGAATCCTTCGGCATCCCCAATGTCATCTTCTCCGTCATCGACGAAGTTCGCCCCAACGACCTCGATATGCTTGAGGATTACCTCAAATACAACGAGGCGTGCCGCGGCGGCACGGCGGCAGTCATCGTCGAGCCCGTGGGTCCCGAAAGCGGCACCCGCCCCGTCGACTTCGACTACAACACCAAGGTCAGGGCACTGTGCGACAAGTACGGCGCGCTGTTCATCTTCGACGAAGTCGTCACCGGTTTCCGCGTCGGCATCGGCGGTGCGCAGGGTCTGTTCAATGTCAAGCCCGACCTCACCATCTTCGGCAAGATCGTGGCGGGCGGCTATCCCGCAGCGGGCGGCATCGGCGGCAAGAAAGAGTATGTCGACCTCCTCGCGGCAGGCGTCGCGGGCGGCGCAAAGAAAGCCTATGTCGGCGGCACTCTCGCGGCTAACCCCCTCTCCGCCATGGCAGGTTATGTCGCAATCAAGGAAATCCAGAAGAACAACGCATGCGTCAAGGCAGGTCTTGCGGGCAACAGGCTGACGGACGGTCTTGTCGACCTCATCGCAAAGCACGACCTCCCGTATGTCGCCTACAACCAGGGCTCCATCGTCCACCTCGAATGCACGGGCGCTATGAGCTTCGACTTCTCCTCCAAGTGCATCCTCAACCTCCTCAAGGTCCTCAAGAAGCAGGATGCCATCATGGTCAGGAAGGAAGCAATGGAGCAGATGGGCGCGGCATATATGTCCCACGGCATCGTCACCCTCGCCGGCAGCAGGCTCTACACCTCCATGGCAGACACCGACGAGATCATCGACGAGGCACTCAACCGCTTTGACGATGTGTTCTCCCTGGTCAAGAAGCGCACCAAGGTCGACACCCTCCAGGTTGCCGAATACAAGGAAAGAAAGGCCATGCAGTACCCCGAAGGACCCAAGCGCGACAAGAAACTCAAGAAGGCGCGCAAGCTCAAGGAAAAGGGCCTCAAGGAACAGGCTGCTGCGGACGCCGCGAACAAAAACTGAAAACATTTTTTGCAGTATTCTGCCCCAGCGGCAGAATACTGCGTTAGAGGGGAGTATATGAAGTACATCATTTCGCATGACATCGGAACCAGCTCTGACAAAGCCGTGCTCGTGGATTTCGACGGCAACATCGTTACCACCGTTGCCGAGCCTTATCCCACCTATTACCCCGCACCCGCGCAGGTCGAGCAGGATCCCAACGATTACTGGAAAGCGGTTTGCATCACTTCCAGGGAGATTGTCAAAAAGGCAGGCATCGCTCCCGAGGATGTCAAGGGCATCGTCTTTTCCACCCAGGCGCAGGGCGTCATCCCCGTCGACGAGAAGGGCAACAACCTGATGAACAACATCACCTGGGTCGACGGCAGGGCGGAGAAGCAGGCACAGGCAATCATGAACCGTCTGGGCGGCACGTCCAACACCGGCGAGGGCGGCGAGGACGCGGCGCGCCTGCGCGATGAGCGGTGCTCCGCCATCAAGCAGGTAGCCTCCGGCCGGTTCGGCGTTACCAGCGCCTACCTCACCAGCGCCCAGGAGATCCAGATCAAGATGGCGCAGGGAGCAAAACCTGGAGAAGGTGGACATCTGCCTGGGGGAAAGGTTTACCCTTGGGTAGCAAAAACCAGACATTCTACGCCGGGTGTGGGACTGATCTCACCGCCGCCGCATCACGATATTTATTCCATCGAGGACCTGGCACAGCTGATCTATGACTTAAAGAACTCGAATACAAGAGCAAGGATCTCTGTAAAACTGGTATCTGAAGCCTGTCTCTTATACACATCTGACG
>USEV01000054.1 GCA_900553825.1 uncultured Eubacteriales bacterium | reverse complement strand
GAGCCTTATCGTCGGCAGCGTCAGATGTGTATAAGAGACAGATACTTTGTCGAGGTGAGCTCTCTGAGGGCGATGGGTCCGCGGGCGTGGAGCTTCTGGGTGGAGATGCCCATCTCGGCGCCCAGCCCGAATTCGAAGCCGTCGGTGAAACGCGTGGAGGCATTGATATAGACGGCGGCGGAGTCCACCATCGTCGCGAAATAACGCGCGGCGGCGGAGTCCTCGGTGAGGATTGCGTCGGAGTGCGCGGTGGAGTGCGAATTGATGAAGTCAACCGCCTCGCGAACTCCGTCAACGAGCATAATCGTGAGTTTATACGCCAAAAACTCGGTGTAAAAGTCCTCGTCTGTCGCAAGACCGACTTCGGGGAGAATCTTCCGCACCTCCTCGGTGCCGAGCACGGTGACGCCGTTCTCGCGGAGGGCGGCGTAGAGTGCGGGCAAAAATTCCTTTGCTATCGCGCGGTCCACGATGACATGTTCGAGCGCGTTGCAGACGGAGGGGCGTTGCACCTTGGCGTTGACGATGACGCGGATTGCCATGTCCTGCCTTGCGGTCTTTTCCACATAGGTGTGGCAGTTGCCGCCCGCGGAAGCTATGACGGGCATCGTCGCGTTTTCCAGCACGAACTTCTTGAGCCCCTCTCCCCCGCGCGGAATCATGACATCGATGTACTCGCCCTGTCGGAGCATCTCGCGGCTGGCTTCACGCGAGGGGTCGTCGATGAAGCCGACTGCGTCCTCGTCGTAACCTGCGGCGGAGATTGCTCCGCGCATGATTTCGTAGAGCACGCGGTTTGAGTTGAGGGCGTCCTTGCCGCCGCGGAGCACCACGGCGTTGCCGGATTTGAGGCACAGTGCCGCGGCGTCCACCGTGACATTGGGGCGCGCCTCGTAGATTATGCCGATGACGCCGAGCGGTGCGCGCACGCGGGTTATGTGCAGACCGTTGGCGAGCGTCCTGTCCTCGGTGATTTCACCCACGGGGTCGGGGAGCGCGGCGATTTGCCTGAGCCCCTCCGTCATGGACGCTATGCGCTTTTCGTTGAGGGTGAGCCTGTCGATGAACACGGCGTCCTTGCCGTTCCTGCCCGCGTTTTCAATGTCCAGCGCGTTTGCGTCGGCGAGGCGTTTGAGGTTCGCCTCGCTCCTGAGGGCGGAAGCAATCGCGGAGAGAATCTCGTTCTTCTGCTCTCCCGTGTAGCCCTGCAACGCGCGGGACGCGTGCTTTGCCTTCCTGCAAATTTCCTTGATGTCGACCATCAGTCTTCCTCGTCCTCTAAAATGGTGATAACGGCGTTGTGATAGACATTCTGCACATCGTCGAGCTCTTCGAGCTTGTCAATCATTTTGAGCAGGGTTTCCTGCTGCGACTCGTCGGGGGTGACCTCGTTTTCGGGGATCATGTCCACCTCGGCGGAGAGGATCTTGACGCCGTTCTTGTCGAGCTCGTCGCGGACGGCGGAGAGGTCGCCGGGAGCGGTGAGCACCTCAAAGACCTCATCGTCCTCGGTGAGGATATCCTCCGCACCGGCTTCGAGGGCGAACATCATGAGGTCGTCCTCTTCGATGTCGGCCTTGGAGACGGTGATGACGCCCTTCTTGTTGAACATGAAGGACACGCAACCCGTGGTGCCCATGGAGCCGCCGAACTTGTCGAAAAGGTGCCTGACATCGCCTGCGGTGCGGTTCTTGTTGTCGGTGAGCGCCTCGACGATGAAAGCGGTGCCGCCCACGCCGTACCCTTCGTAGGTCATTTCCTCGTAGTTGATGCTGCCCAGCTCGCCGCTCGCCTTCTTGATGCTGCGGGTGATGTTGTCGTTGGGCATATTGTTGGCTTTGGCTTTTGCAATCGCGTCGCGGAGCTTGCTGTTCGCGGCAGGGTCTGCCCCGCCCTGTTTGACGGCGACGGCGATTTCGCGTCCTATTTTGGTGAAGATATTGGCGCGCGCGGCGTCGGACTTACCTTTTTTCTGTTGGATGTTATGCCATTTGCTGTGACCGCTCATAAAGCCTCCTGATTAACTTAAAATTGTCGAATACATGGCAACGGCGCAAGCCACCGCCACATTGAGCGATTCCACCCCACCGCTCATGGGGAGGGAGCGCACCTCCTTTGCGGAGAGTGCGATTTCCCGACTGACGCCGTGAGCCTCGCTGCCCGCGACGAAGAGGATGTCGTCGGAACGGGAGCACGAAAGAGGCGCGCCGTTCATGTCGAGCGCGACGGAATTCGTCGCCCTGACGAGCTCCGTCGCTCTTTGGGGAGTGACCTCCGTGACCCTGACGCGGAAGATTCCGCCCATGGACGCGCGCACGCACTTGGGCGCGTAGGCGTCGGTGCAACCGAGCAGATAGACCTCTCCGAAGCCCGTCGCCGCCGCGGTGCGCAAAATCGTGCCGAGGTTGCCGGGGTCGGAAACACCGTCCAGCAGCACCGCCTTTCCCGCGGGGAGCGCGAACTCCCGCTCGGGAATGACTGCCGCCGCCGCAAGCCCGTAGGGGGTGACGGTGTCCGAAAGCGAGCTCATCACGCTCTCCGAAACGAGGTAAAGCTCCGTTCCGTTCCCTCTCGCGCGGAGAATTTCCTCCGCCTCGCCCGACCGCTCGGGTGTGGCGAGGACGAATTTCAACGGGAAATCCCCGGGGATGTCTCTCACGCTGTTGCCGCCCTCGACGGGGAAAAGACCGCTTTCCCTGCGCCCCTTCTTGTCGGAGAGGGAGCGGAAGAGTCTGACAACGGAATTCTTTTGAGAGGTGATGACTTCCATTTTCAAAAAAGAGGCGCAAAATGCGCCTCTCGTGTCCGTTACGCGAGCTTGGCCTTTGCCTGGTCGCAGAGTGCGGCGAACGCCTTGGGGTCGCTGACTGCGATGTCGGCGAGCACCTTGCGGTTGAGGTCGATCCCCGCGAGCTTCAGACCGTGCATAAAGCGGGAGTAGCTCATATCGTTCATGCGTGCGGCGGCGTTGATACGCGCAATCCACAGCTTCCTGAAGTCACGCTTCTTCTGCTTCCTGCCGACATAGGCATAGTAGCCGCTGCGCATGACCTGCTGTTTGGCGACACGGTAAAGGCGATGCTTCCCACCGTAGTAGCCCTTTGCTTGCTTCATTATCTTCCTGCGCTTCTTTGCCGCGCTGACTGCTCTGGAAATTCTCATATTGCGCTCTCCTTATTGATAGGGCAACAGCCTCTTGAGCTCGTGCTCTTTGGTCTTGTCGATGTACTGGTCCTTCCTCAAGGAACGCTTCCTCTTGGTGGTCTTCTTGGTGAGGATGTGGTCATGACCGCTGTGGTCGCACTTGTAATGACCGTTCGCGCTCTTTCTGAAGCGCTTCTTTGCTCCGCTGTGAGTTTTCTGCTTTGGCATAGATGCCTCCTGTTGGATTTATTTGCCTCTGCGGGTTGCCCCGCTATGTTGACTTACTTCTTTACCGCGGGGGCAAGAATGGTGTAAATCATTCTCCCCTCCTGGACGGGCGCCTTCTCCACCGACGCGCCCTCGCCCACCATCTCGATGTAATCGTTGATGATGCCGCCGGCGATTTCGGGGTGAGCCTGCTGCCTGCCTTTGAGCCTTATCGACGCCTTGACCTTGTTGCCCTCGGCGATGAACTTCGCCGTCTGCGCCGCAAGCCTCTTCGTGTCGCCCACATCGATCGTCGCCGAGAGGCGCACCTCTTTGAGCTCCACTATGCGTTGATTCTTGCGCTGCTCTTTCTCCCTCTTCTGCTGGTCGTAACGGTACTTGCCGTAGTCCATCAGCTTGCAGGTGGCGGGAGTGACATCGGGAGGAGAAACCTTGCAAAGATCCAACCCCTTATCCTCCGCGACTCTGCGTGCCTCGGCGATGGAAATGATGCCGTACTGCGTCCCGTCCTCGCCGATGAGCCTGACCTCGCGGTCGCGAATCCTCTCGTTGATGATTAACTCCTTCAAGAGCAACCTCCAAAAAAAAAATGTCGGCAGACAAAAGTCTCCGACACCTCGAGCCCACGCGGGGAAAACTCATTGTGACAACCGTTCGGCGCGAGCCTGCGGTGAAAGGAAAACCTTTGCTTGCCCGCTTAATATACCAAAAAATCCACCCGCTGTCAAACGATTTTCACCGCTTTTCGTCCGTTTTCCGATTTTATTGCGCCCCTACACCGACGCCCCGCTCCCCTCCGATCAACTGTGTTCCTGCGCATGATGTCCGCAAAACGCGCAATACCTGATTTCCATGCGATACTCCACCCCGTCAATTTCAAAAGGAGTTGATGTCATAGTTGATGTCATGGTAATAAAAAAACGGGAATAGGCGGGGGACGGGCGCGATTAAAGTTTTACTTGTTTTTCGGTAAAACTCTCCCCCGCCTGTCATATAAACGAGATTGCGAGAATTTTTGTCCCACATTTCCCGAAATTTTCAGGAAATTTTTTCGTCGGCGGCAGATGTCGCCCGTTTTCCGTCAAAAAACCGCCCCGAAGGGCGGTCGGAGAATGGGGCGCAGGCGGAGTCAGACGAAAAGCGGGTTGACCCGAATTATATCCGGCAAAAACGGGTTGCGTCTGAAACGGTTGAAAGCGCGGTTGACCCGCGCGTAGAGGAAAACCCCCGTGAGCGACACGGCGACGACGACGGTGTAATAGATGACATAGAACAGCGGGGTGCGGCTCACGCTTATCGCGTCCGCGACGAGGCTGCCGTCCAAAATCTGCATTATGCTTGCGTTCTTCACGCTGACGCCGAATTCCTCGGTGACGAGCATGATGTAGGAAAAGAAAAATGCGAACCAGCCCAGCAACCACACGAAATCGACGCGCTCGAAGCGCGCCTGCGCCGTCATGAACAGCCCGCCGACGATGAGTATGTTGTGGTTGACGAGCGCCATGTTTATGGCAAAGAAGCTCAGCCCGTTTGAAACGCTGGATATGTGATTTTCGGGGAAAAGCGCCATCGAAAAGGCGTAGACCGCGCCGCTCAACACTGCACTGAATCCGGCGGCGCATTTGAGCGGACGGAACGGCACGAACGCCGCCATGCCGAAAAAGAAGTACGACATCGCGGAGAGGTCGAGCGGAATGGCGAAAAACGGACCGTATTCGTCGAATTTGTAGCACAAAAGATACGCCGCAATCAGCCACATCGCGATGCGGTCGAAAGTCTTGTTTCGGCCCACCCAAAACACGGCAAACAGCACTTCAACCGCCACAAGCCCGAACTGTATGATGCCGTAATACCAGTAACTTCCCGTGAAAATCATCCGTAATCATTTTACTCCTCTCGACAAAATTTGACAAGCCCGAGGCAAACGCTTTCCGCCCGCATTCCGTCGGAAGACAAACGAAAACCCCGCTGAATAGCGGGGTTTCGGTCATGCGGTATTATTTGCCGTTCACTTTCTGACCTTGCTTTGGATTTCCTCTTTCGCAAGCGCGACGAAATCCTCCACCGTCATCGTGCCGAGGTCGCCGCCTGCGCGGTGACGCACCGCAACAAGCCCTTCCTCCGCTTCCTTGTCGCCTATGACGAGGACATAAGGCACTTTTTCCAGCTGTGCTTCGCGTATCTTCTTGCCTAGCTTCTCGCTCCTGACATCCGCTTCAGCGCGCAGTCCCGCCGCCACGAGTTTGCGTGCGACGGACTTTGCCGCGTCCGCAGTGCGGTCGGTGAGGGAAAGCACTCTCACCTGCTCGGGAGCAAGCCACAGCGGGAATGCCCCGTTGTACTTTTCGATGAGCATTGCGAGCGTGCGCTCATAGCAACCTATCGAACTGCGGTGTATGATGAGCGGACGGGCCTTTTCGCCGTTCTCGTCGATGTAGATCATGTCGAACCTCTCGGCAAGAGCGAAGTCGAGCTGCACGGTGAAAAGCGTGTCCTCTTTGCCATGGACATTCGTCCCCTGCACATCGAGCTTGGGCCCGTAGAATGCCGCCTCGCCCCACGCC
>USEV01000053.1 GCA_900553825.1 uncultured Eubacteriales bacterium | reverse complement strand
GGCTGCATCAACATGACCGGCGTGCTGCGGATTCAGACGACGAAGGCCTTCGGCGAATCCACCGTCTCCAAAATCCTCGAGCTGGTCGAGGATTCCAGCTCCCACAAATCCAAATCCGAAAACTTCATCTCCAAATTCGCCCGCGTGTATACGCCCGCCGTCTGTTACGGCGCGCTGGCGCTGGCGGTTCTGCCGCCCGTCGTCCGGTTGATGCTGGGGCATCCGGCGCAGTGGGGCGATTGGATTTACCGCGCACTGACGTTTCTGGTCATCTCCTGCCCCTGCGCGCTCGTCATCTCGGTGCCTCTCACCTTCTTTGCGGGCATAGGCGCGGCGTCGCGCTACGGCATACTCGTCAAAGGCGGAGCGTATCTTGAGAAGCTCAACCACGCGGGCGTTTTTGTCTTCGACAAAACGGGCACTCTGACAAAGGGAAGTTTCGGGGTCGCGGAGGTCTACCCCGAGGCTCGGAGAGAGGAAATCCTCGCCGCCGCGGCGGCAGCCGAGCAGGACTCCGACCACCCCATAGCCCGCTCCGTGCTCGCGGCGTACGGAAAACACCCCGAAAAGGGCTATGTGCTGACAAACGAGGCGGGGCTCGGCGTGCGCGCGACAAAAGGCGACAGGCTGATTCTCTGCGGCAACGAAAAGCTCATGGAAAAGGAGGGCGTGCCGTATGTGCGCCCCGACGGCGTGGGCACGGTGGTGCATGTGGCGCGGAACGGCGAATATCTCGGTGCAATGCTCATCACTGACGAACTGCGCCCCGAAACGCGCGAGGTGGTGGAAGAGCTTGCCGCGATGAACTGCAGGACGGTCATGCTGACGGGCGACAACCCCGAGATTGCGGCGGAAGTGGCTGCACGCGCGGGCGTTTCCGACTTCAAGGCGTCACTGCTCCCGCAGGACAAGGTCGGCGAGCTCGAAAAAGCATTTGAGACGGTTAGAAAGCGGGAAACGCTGTCTTTTGTCGGCGACGGAATCAACGACGCACCCGTGCTCATGCGCTCCGATGTGGGCATAGCAATGGGCGGCGTCGGCAGCGACGCCGCAATCGAGGCGGCGGACATCGTGCTCATGCACGACGACCTCAAAGGCATCACTCTTGCAAAACGCATCGCAAAAAAGACAATGGCGGTGGTCTACGAAAACATCGTCTTCTCGCTCGTGGTGAAAGCCGCAATCCTGGTGCTCTGCGCCCTGGGCGTCGCGGGGATGTGGCTTGCCGTGTTCGGCGATGTCGGCGTCGCCGTGATTGCAATCCTCAACGCAATGCGCGCAAACGGCAGATACAGGACGGACAAAGCGGAAAAATCCCTCCTCGGAAAGGCATGAAGCCCGACAGGCTTCAGCGGACGCTCCCCCGCCGCACACAACCGTGTGCGGCTTTTTTCGCCCCGCCGCGCTTTACCGCGCCGTATGTGCGCATATCACGAGATTGACATCTGCAATCATGCGCACATCTGAATGCGTGCAGACGGGTTTTGCCGTATATGCCGAAATGTGCATATCCGCAAACAAACGCCGCCTGTCATGCACAGATGCGCATTAAAATACTTATCGTGCGTTGACAAACCGCGGAACGGGGTTTATAATACACTTATCGTATTCGGAGGTGCACCATGCCAAAGAAAAACGCTGCCGATTCGCAGTCTGTGTCAATCACCGCAAACATCCCCCGCGTTTCCAAAATCACCGCGCTCAAGACCTCTTTCCCCGAGAGGCTGAAACAGCTCCGCCGTGACGCAGGAATGCTGCAATCCGACCTTGCCGAACAGCTGGATGTGTCAAAATCCGCGGTTTCGGGCTGGGAAGTGGGCAGGAATCAACCCTGCTACGACATCCTCATCGAGCTCAGCATACTCTTCGGCGTGAGCGTGGACTACCTCATCGGCAGAAGGAATTACTGAAAACCTCTTCCCTTTCCTTGCAAAATCAAAGTGCGCCCCATGGCGCACGAAAAGTGTTTCGCCCCGAATCATTCGGGGCTTTGTTTTATCCGACCGTTTCTGCGCGCCTTCCAACTGCCCTTCCACTGCCCTTCCCGCGACCGCTCCGTCCGCCATCCGTCAGGCGTTCCGTCGAGCGTTCCGAGCGACTCTTCGGGCAATGTTATGGAAAGTTACAACCGGGGCAGTTCGACAGACTTGAAAGCAGTTCGACAGACCGCAGGCGAGAGAGGCGTTCGGGAGCCTTCCTAAAAAGCGGTCAAGGGAGTATCTTGCGCAAAAATTCCGCCGTATAGCTCGTCGGGTGTTTGGCGACTTCCTCGGGCGTGCCTGCCGCGACCACCATGCCGCCTCCTCCGCCGCCGTCGGGGCCGAGGTCGATGATGTAGTCCGCGACTTTGATGACATCGAGGTTGTGCTCGATGACGACGACCGTGTTGCCCGCGTCGGCGAGCCTGGAAAGAATCGCCAGCAGCTTTGCCACATCGTGGGTGTGCAGACCCGTCGTGGGCTCGTCCAGGATGTAGAGCGTCTTGCCCGTGCCGCGCTTGGAGAGCTCGGTGGCGAGCTTCACCCTCTGCGCCTCGCCGCCCGAAAGCGTGGTCGAGGACTGACCGAGCTTGATGTAGCCAAGCCCCACATCGTAGAGCGTTTCAATTTTGTTGCGTATGCGCGGAATGTTGGCGAAAAAGTCCAGCGCCTCTTCCACCGTCATGTCGAGCACTTCCGCAATGTTTTTGCCTTTGTAACGCACCTCGAGCGTCTCGCGGTTGTAACGCGCGCCCTTGCACACCTCGCACGGCACATAGATGTCGGGCAAAAAGTGCATCTCGATTTTGATTATGCCGTCGCCGTGGCAGTGTTCGCACCTGCCGCCCGCGACATTGAATGAGAAGCGTCCCGCCTGATAGCCGCGCGTCTTGGCGTCGGGGAGCCCCGCGAAGAGGTCGCGTATGTGGCTGAAGACGCCCGTGTAGGTGGCGGGGTTGGAGCGCGGAGTCCTGCCAATGGGGCTCTGGTCGATGGAGATGACCTTGTCGAAGAGTTCCACACCCTCGACGCCGTCGTAGGCGCCCTCGGTCAAGCGGCTGTTCATGAGCCTGTTGGACATCACGGGGTAAAGGATTTCGTTGACGAGGCTGGATTTGCCGCTGCCCGAAACGCCCGTGACCGCAGTGAAAACCCCGACGGGGAACGACACATCCTCGCCGCGCAGGTTGTTCTGACGAACGCCCTTGAGCGTGAGCCAGCCCTTGCCCACCGCGCGACGCGCGAAAGGCACTTCGATTTTGTATTCGCCGGAAAGATATTTGCCCGTCACGGAATCGGGTGCCGCGATGATGTCCTCGACGCTTCCCGCCGCCACGACTTCGCCGCCGTGCACGCCCGCACCCGGACCGATGTCCACGATGTAGTCGGCGGAGCGTATGGTCTCCTCGTCGTGTTCGACGACGATGAGCGTGTTGCCGAGGTCGCGCAAGCCCTTGAGGGACGCGAGCAACTTCTGATTGTCCTTCTGGTGCAGCCCTATGCTGGGCTCGTCGAGGATGTAGAGCACGCCGGTGAGTCCGCTGCCTATCTGCGTGGCGAGGCGTATGCGCTGGCTCTCGCCGCCGGAAAGGGTGCTGGAAGCGCGGGCGAGCGTGAGATAGCCCAGCCCGACATTTGCAAGGAAGCGAAGGCGCGCGTGTATCTCTTTCAGGATTCGGCGCACTATGAGCTCCTCGGTGGCGGTGAAAGAAAGCCCGCTCAGAAACTCGTCCAGCGCGGTCACCGTCATACAGCACGCCTCGTAGATGTTTTTGCCGCCCACGGTCACATTGAGCGCCTCGGGCTTGAGTCTCCTGCCGCCGCACGCCGTGCACGGCACCTGCTTCATGTAGCGGGAGATTTCCATCTTCACCATCTCGGAGTCCGTCTCGTTGAAACGGCGCAAGAGGTTGTTGGCTATGCCCTCGTAGGCGGTGTTGAACCTGCCGCTGAACGAGGAAGTGTTGTATTCCATGGGGATTTTGTCGCCACCGTTGCCGTAGAAGATGAGGTTGAGCACCCACTCGGGCAAGTCCTTGACGGGCGTATCCAGCGAGAAGCCGTACGCCTTCGAGAGCGCGCGGAACTGCATCTGCGACATCTTGCCCGTGTCGATATACCACCCGCTGGCGCGGATTCCGCCCTGACGCAGCGAGGCGTTGGGGTCGGCGATGAGGCGCGAGGTGTCAATCTCGTTGGTGAAGCCCAGCCCCGCGCAGACGGGACAGGCACCGTAAGGATTGTTGAATGAGAACAGCCTCGGGGTGAGCTCCTCGATGCTTATCTCGCAATCGGGGCAGGCGTACAGCGTTGAATACAGCACCTCTTCGCCGTCGAAATCGGCGACGACGAGCCCGTCGGCGAGCTTGACTGCGGTCTCCAGCGCCTCGGTCAGACGACGGTTGACGCCCTCCTTCACGACGAGCCTGTCGATGACGACGCCGATGTCGTGCTTGACATTCTTGTCGAGGGGTATTTCCTCGTCCAGGGTGTAGTTCACACCGTCCACCCTGACGCGGACATAACCCGCGCGTTTCAGCGTCTCGAGCTGCTTGACATACTCGCCCTTCCTGCCGCGCACGACGGGGGCGATGATCTGCAGTTTCACGCCCTGACGGGTCATGATTCTGTCGGCAATCTGGTCAACGGTCTGACGCTCGATTTCCCTGCCGCACTTCGGGCAATGAGGCTTGCCGACGCGGGCGTAAAGGAGGCGGAAATAGTCGTAAATTTCGGTCACGGTGCCCACCGTGGAACGGGGGTTGTGCGAGGGGGGCTTCTGGTCGATGGAAACGGCGGGGGAAAGCCCCTCGATGTACTCGACATCGGGCTTTTGCATCTGCCCGAGGAATTGCCTTGCATAGCTTGAAAGGCTCTCCATGTAGCGGCGCTGTCCTTCGGCGAAAATGGTGTCGAAAGCCAGCGAGGATTTGCCGCTGCCCGAAAGCCCCGTGAACACCACGAGCTTGTCGCGGGGTATGGCGAGGTCGATGTTTTTGAGATTGTTCTCTTTTGCGCCTTTTATGAATATCTCTTTCATACCGTCACTTGAGTTTCTTTATTCGTTTTTTGAGCTCGTTCATCTCGTCGCGGAGCTTGATTGCCCTCTCGAAATCCAGCGCGGCGGACGCCGTTTGCATGAGCCCTTTGAGGCGTTCAACCTCACGAACAAGGTCCTGAGGCGACATTTTGTCGCGTTCAACCGTCTTTTTGGTGATTTCGAGCGTGTTTTTGAACTCTCTTTCTATCGTGCGCGGAACGATGCCGTGCTCCTTGTTGTACTCCGCCTGAACGGCGCGGCGACGAGCCGTTTCGTCAATTGCGCGGCGCATGGAATCGGTGACGGTGTCGGCATACATGACCACCCTGCCGTTCACATTTCTCGCCGCCCTGCCCGCCGTCTGAATGAGCGCGCTTTCGCTGCGGAGGAAGCCCTCCTTGTCCGCATCGAGGATTGCGACAAGCTGAACCTCGGGCAGGTCCAGCCCCTCGCGCAGGAGGTTTATGCCCACGAGCACATCGAACTCGCCTCCGCGCAGCGCACCCACGATTTCGATGCGCTCCAGCGTGTCGATGTCCGAGTGCATATACCGCACCTTTATGCCGACCTCGCGCAGGTATTCCGTCAAACTTTCCGCCATCTTTTTGGTGAGCGTGGTGACAAGCACCCTCCCGCCGCCGTCGGTGACTTTCTTTATCTCGCCGATGAGGTCGTCCACCTGCCCCTTGACGGGCTTGACCACGATTTCGGGGTCGAGCAACCCGGTCGGGCGTATTAGCTGCTCCGCGATTTCGTCCGCCCTCTGCAGCTCGAACTGCCCCGGCGTCGCCGACACGCACACCATCTGCCTTATCCTGCTGTCGAATTCCTCGAAGTCCAGCGGACGGTTGTCGTAGGCGGCGGGCAGGCGGAAGCCGTAGTCCACCAGGTTTTTCTTGCTGTCTCTTATACACATCTCCGAGCCCACGAGACGTAGAGGAATCTCG
>USEV01000052.1 GCA_900553825.1 uncultured Eubacteriales bacterium | reverse complement strand
GGAAAAGGCGGCGCCGCCGCAGGCGAAAGGCATCCCCGATGTGCCCGCATACGAAAAGCCGGACGCCGTCGCGGACACCCATTCCGCAGTCGAAGCGGCGAAAAAGGCAGTCGAAACGAAGCGCACCGTGTCGCAGGATTATTCCGCGCCCGACGCGGCGGCGAAAGAGGAGCGCAGAGTGCCGCGTGCCTTCGAGGGCACGGCGGTCAGACGCACCGACGAGAAGCCGCGCGAGGACAGGATATTCGGCGGCGGTTACGCCCCCGCGGAGAGGGTGGATTCCCGCCCCGCTTATCAACAGGAACAGGCGTCCGCGCCCGTTCAGCGCACATTGCCGACGAGGAATGCCTCGGAGGAATCCGCACCCCGCGTCACCGACAACAACTCCGTTTCGTCCAACGCGTTTTCCACGGCGGGTGTTGGCGGCGGCATCCCCAAGAGCGAGATAGGTCGCCGCGTCGAAGAGGCGATAAACCGCGGAGTCCCCGTGCGTGACGAGGGCGGTTTCGACACGAGCAAGGGGAGCATAATCCAGCAGTCGATGTTTGCCAAACAGCAGATGGAGAACATCGAGAAAGCCAAACGCGAAGCCCCGCCGCTTGCGAGCTACGAGCGCATAGCGGAGGAGAGGAACAAGCGCATCTATACTCCTCGCGACAAGAGCATGCAAAAGGCGGAGAACCTCGCCAGGAAGATGGAGAAAGAGGGGAAAGGCGAGCGCATGACCCAGGTGAACATGGACCAGGCAATTTCGAAAGCCACGCCCAGGAAGCCGTACATTGCGCCTCCCATGAGTCTGCTCAATCCTCCCGAGCCTCCGGTCGCGCAGAACGAGGACTACGAATACAAGAAGCAGGTCATAGTCGAAAAACTGCGTTTCTTCGGCGTGGAGTCCGAGGTGGTGGACATCCAGGTCGGTCCGACATTCTCTCTTTACACGCTGCATGTGGATATGCCTCGCGGCAAGACGGTGAGCAGCCTTGTCAGTTACGAGAACGACATCGCCATGCAGATGGAAGAGGAGAGCGTGCGAATCCTCGCACCCATACCCGGCAAGAACGCCGTCGGCATCGAAGTGCCGAACAAGAAGCGCAGGATTGTGCGTCTGAGCGAAATCCTCGCCTCGCCGAAGTTCAACAAGTCGCCCTCGCCCGCGACATTCTGTCTGGGCAAGGACCTCTACGGTCAGGACTATGTCTGCGACATCAAGGAGCTTCCGCACATGCTGATTGCGGGCGCCACGGGCGCGGGCAAGAGCTGCTGCATCAACTCGCTCATCATAAGCCTGCTTTACAAGGCGTCGCCAGAGGATGTCAGGCTCATCATGGTCGACCCCAAGAGGGTGGAGCTTTCAGGTTACAGCGGCATACCGCACCTCATGCTCGACGAAATCATCTGCGATGTGGACAAGGCGATACGCGCACTCAACTGGGCGATTGCCGAGATGCAACGCAGAATCGAATATCTTGCCGAACTCAAATACCGCGACATCGACGAGTATAACCAGAACTGCGAAAAAGAGGGTTACGAGAAGATGCCCCGCATCGTGTTCATCGTCGACGAGCTCGCCGACCTCATGGCGCAGGGCAAAAAGGCGGTGGAGGACGCAATCAACCGCATAGCAAGGCTCGCGCGCGCGGTCGGCATACACCTCATCCTCGCGACGCAGCGTCCGTCCGTCGATGTCATCAGCGGCACGATCAAGAACAACCTCCCGTCCCGCGTGGCGTTCAAGGTCACTTCACAGCCCGACTCCCGCACAGTGCTCGACGCCGGCGGCGCGGAGAAACTGCTCGGCAACGGCGACTTGTTCTATATGACTCCGAAAATCGCCAACCCCATAAGAATGCAGGGCGCGTTCATCTCCAACTCCGAGGTCAAGGCGGTCGTTGACTTCCTCAAGGAGCATAACGAGGCTTACTTCGACGAAAAGGTCAAGGACGCAATCTTCAACGAGAAGGAGGAGGAGCCCGCAGAGGGTGCGAAGTCCGGCAAGGGCGGCGCGTCCAAGGACGGCATACCGCCCGAGGTGTTCGGCGCACTCCGCATGGGTCTGGAAGGCAACCCCATCACCATCTCCGGTATGCAGAGGAGGTTGGGGCTCGGCTTCCCCAAGGCGGCAAAACTTTTCGACTACATGAAAGACATGCACTTCATCGAGCCCACGGAAGACGGCAAGAAGCACAAGATATGCATCACGGAAGAGGAGCTCGAAGCCCTCATGAACGGCAACGGTCAGGAGGACTCGGAGGAGTGACGCCAAAGGGCAAATGATATGAAAATCGGCATGGTGTCGCTGGGTTGCGACAAAAACAGAGTTGACTCCGAAAAGCTCCTCGCGAGGCTTATAGCCGCGGGGCATACCGTCGTCCCCGACGAGAGCGAGGCGGACATAGTGATCATCAACACCTGCGCGTTCACTGAGGACGCCAAGAACGAGGCGATTGACGAAATCCTCGCGGCGGCGCAGGCGAAGACGGAGGGCAAAAAGCTCATAGTCACGGGCTGTCTGCCCGAGCGCTACATGGAGAGCCTCGAGGAAGAATTCCCCGAGGTTGACGCATTCTTCGGGGTCGCCGACTACGACGAAGTGGCTGATTCGATTGCGAAAATCGAAAACGGCGACAAGATATTCTGCCGCGGCGGCGGCGACGCTTATTATGCGGGCAGGGTGCTCACCACTCCTTACCATTACGCCTACCTCAAAATCGCGGAGGGTTGCGGCAACCATTGTACATACTGCGCCATTCCCTCAATCCGCGGCAAGTACCGCTCGGAGCGCGAGGAGGACCTCGTCGCCGAGGCAAGGACGCTCGCCGACGACGGCGTGAAGGAGCTGATACTCGTCGCGCAGGATGTCACTCGCTACGGCATCGACCTTTACGGAGAACCGAGGCTCATCCCCCTCGTCAGGAAGCTTGTCGGGCTCGGCTTCGACCGCGTGAGGCTCATGTATCTGGAGCCCGAGATGGTGGATGACGCGCTCATCGCGTTCGTGGCGTCGGAGCCCGGGGTGTGCAGGTATATGGATGTGCCGCTTCAACACATCGACAGCGGGGTGCTGAAAGCCATGAACCGTCACACCGACGAAAAGACCACTCGGGAGCTCGTCAAAAAAATCAAGGCGGCGGGAATAACCCTGCGCACATCTTTCATCTCGGGATTCCCGGGGGAGAGCGAAGAGGCGCACGGGAAGCTCAAAGCCTTCATAGAAGAGGCGGGCATAGACTTTGCGGGTGTGTTTGCTTACTCCCGCGAGGAGGGCACGGCGGCGGACAGAATGCGCGGTCATCTGCCCGAAAAGGTGAAGAGACAGCGCGCGGACGAACTGCGCGAGGCACAGAACCGCGTCATGGAAGCAAATTGCGCGGCGACGGTCGGCAGCGTGGTGCGCGTGCTTGCCGACGGCGTCGACTACGACAGGCAGTGCTTTTACGGTCACACCGAGAGGCAGACGCCCGTCGTCGACAGCGTGACATATTTCGAGTCGGACGGCGTCATTCGCACGGGTGAGTTCTACGATGTGCGAATCACCGGTTACGACGGCATAGATTTAATCGGGAGAACACTATGACACTTGCAACCAAAATCACTCTGGCAAGGATTTTACTCATAATCCCCACGGTGGCGCTTTACATCGTCGGAATGCTCGTTGACGCGGTTTATCTGCCGCTTTTGATAACATCGTGTGTGCTTTTTGCGATTTTGTGCTCCACGGACTTTGTGGACGGGCACATCGCGCGCAAGACGAACACGGTGAGCGAACTGGGCAAATTCCTCGACCCGCTCGCCGACAAAATCGTCATAGTGGTGATGCTGTTCCTCATCGTGTATTTCAGGGACTTCACGCTCTTCCCCTATGACGGGCTGGTCATCGCGTTGCTCGGCGGACTCATCCTCACGCGCGAGCTCACCGTCAGCGTGTTCAGGGCGGTCGCGGCAAGCAAAGGTCTTGTCCTCGCCGCCGACATCTACGGCAAAATCAAGACCGTGCTTCTGGACATCGGCGTGGCGTTCCTCATCCTTGCGGGCGTCCACGAGGTCATAAAGTGGATAGGCGAAATCGTGTTCTACGCGGGCGCCGTGCTCACGGTGTGGTCCGGCGTACACTACATGGTGCGCAATAAGCAGGTGCTTGCAAATCCCGCTCCCGAAGGTCAACCCGACAGCGCGCAGAAGTGCGACGCACCCGCGGAAGAAGCGGACGGGGGAGCGAAGGAATAATGGCTCCGTACAGGGAAAAGGAAACCTTTTTCGGAATCATAGCCGCCTCCGCCGCGCTCGGCGAAAGGACGGGGGTTGTGTCGCCCGAAAAAATCGCCTCCGCACTCAAAGTCAAGATGCCCACGGCAATCAAGGCATATTGCGCGTTGGAGGTCATGGGTCTGCTCGGCGAAGTCACGCGCAAGAAGCGCGTTTACACGGGGAAGGCGGGCGAATCCGCGCGCATTGCGGCGCGGAAGGAGGAATTCCCGCAGGATTATTTCCCCCTCGTCGAGGACGCTTCCGCCTTTTCGGAAGTCGGTGCGGCGGGATACATCGGGGGCACATTGCTTCCCGCGCTGAAAGCGGGAATGATGTACGGGAGCCTGAGCGTGATTTTCATCGAGCGCAAGCTGGGGGTGCCCTACGAGCGCGCGAGGGAGATATTCGACATCATCGCCGCGGCGGGTCTGCTCGGCGACGAGGACGAGTTCAACCCCGGACGCAGGCTGATGAACTTCGGCTTTGCCGACTATGACGCACTGTTCGCGCGCCTTGTCGCGGACGGACTTGTCGGGGGCGGAAGATGATTACCGAAGTGATGAAGGTCTGCGGGCTCAACTGCGACGAGATATGCGCAATGCTTGAGGGCATAGCCGACAGGGGCGTGGACTTTTCCGTGGAAGAGTACTGCCTCGACGCCAAGGTGACAATGACCTCGGAGCTCGGCAAGAAGGAGTTCGACGCGGTGAAGAGCGCGGCGTACAACCTGCTCAACGAACAGGTCTACTGCGCCGAGGACAAGGAGCTGCACGAGCTTGCGGCGCAACTGCTCAGGCTCAACGGCAAGACGCTTGCCGTGGCGGAGAGCCTGACGGGAGGGGAGATATGCTCCCGACTGACCTCGGTGCCCGGCATAAGCGAGAATTTCTACGAGGGCATAGTGTGCTACAATGTCGGCTCCAAGATGAATCGACTGAAGATTCCCAAAGCCCTGCTGGGGGCATACGGCGCGGTGAGCCGCGAAACGGCGTACGCGATGGTGAAGGGGCTTTTGACGAACCCCGTCAACCTCGGGCTCGCGACCACGGGGCTTGCGGGTCCCACGGGCGACGAGGGGAAGCCGGTCGGGCTGGTGTACATCGGCGTCGGCGCGGGGGATTTCATAACGGTGTTTGAAAAACACCTGGCGGGGGAGCGCAACCATATCCGCCGCGCGACGGCGAACCTGGCGCTCTTCTATCTCATCCGCTATCTGCGCGGGGATATACTGCAACTGTGACGAAACGGGGCTTTAAGCGCCGATTTCGAACGATAAACATCGAATATGCAATTTTGTCCGCGCCGTAATGCGGGCAGAAAGGAGAAGATTATGGCAGACAAAGAAAAGGGCAACGCGCTGGAACTTGCGCTCGCGCAAATCGAGAAGCACTTCGGAAAAGGCGCGGTGATGTGTCTGGGCGACAGCGATGTGCAACAGGTTGAAGCCATCCCCACGGGGTGCCTGACGCTTGACATCGCACTCGGCATCGGCGGCATCCCCAAGGGCAGAATCGTGGAAATCTACGGACCCGAATCCTCGGGCAAGACCACCGTCGCGCTCCACATCGTCGCGGAGGCGCAGAAGGCGGGCGGCATCGCGGCGTTCATCGACGCGGAGCACGCGCTCGACCCCGTCTACGCCGCAAGGCTCGGCGTACAGCTCGAAAACCTCTATATATCCCAGCCCGACAGCGGCGAGCAGGCGTTGAACATCCTGGAAACCCTCGTCAAGAGCGGGGCAATCGACCTCGTGGTGGTGGACTCCGTCGCCGCGCTCACGCCGCAGGCGGAAATCGACGGCGAGATGGGCGACAGCTTTGTCGGTCTGCACGCGCGCCTCATGTCGCAGGCGCTGCGCAAGCTGACCGGCGCGGTCGGCAAAACGAAC
>USEV01000051.1 GCA_900553825.1 uncultured Eubacteriales bacterium | reverse complement strand
GCTTCATCGGCAGCGTGCTCTTTCTCGTATCCCGCGACGGCTTCGGAAAACGCGCGGAGGACTACTTGCCGCACCTGAAATTCGCAAGCGCGGCTTGCGGCATAGTGTGCTCCAAAAAGGGCGCAATCGAATCCATGCCCACATACGACGAGGTGATGAAAAATGTTTGACACTCAAAGGCTTTGTCAACCCCTTTTCTTCAAACGCAACCGCGTTTACAGAATCTATAAAGGCGGCTACGGCTATGCCTCTCTGCTCGGCGACGCGCCCGAGGACAACTATTTCCCCGAGGAGTGGATTGCAAGCAAGGTCAAGGCGATAAATCCGCGTTATTTCGGACCTCGCGACGGCGTCTCCGTCGTGGAGGGCACGGAACTCTTTTTCGACGACCTGCTCGCCGAATATCCCGAGCAACTGACGGGAGGGCGCAAGTACGACTGCCTTGTCAAATATCTCGACAGCGCAATCCGCCTCCCCGTGCAGGTACACCCCACCAAGGAGTTTTCGGCGTCGCATTTCAACAGCCCATACGGCAAGACCGAGGCGTGGCTCGTCATCGACGCGCGCCCGGGTGCGAAACTTTACTTCGGCTTCTCCCGTCCCGTCGACAAGCAGACTTTGTCCGACTACGAAGTCAAGAGCCTCGACGACAAGGACGCCATGACGGAAATCCTTTCCTCGGTCGAGGTGAAGCCCGGGGATGTCTATCTCATAACGGCGGGGCTCATCCACGCAATCGGGGCAGGGTGCACCATAGTCGAGGTGCAGGAGCCCACGGATTTCACCATACAGCCCGAAAACTGGTGCGGCGAGGTCAGAATCAGCGAATGGGAGAAGTATATCGGGCTCACCAAGGACGAGGCACTCGATTGCTTCGACTATACCCTGACGGGAGAAAAGGCTCTGAAAGCGGCAAAGAAGGCTCCGAAAACGGTCGTCGAGCGCGCGGGATACAGAAAGGAAACCCTGATAACCTATGACGACACCCCCTGCTTTGCAGAAAACCGTCACACCCTGACGGGAGGGGATTTCGTCATGGATTACGGCCCCGCGGTCTACATCGTGACGGAGGGCGACGCCGTGATCAAGGGCGCGGGCTACTCGCGGGAGATCAGGAGGGGAGATTACTTCTATCTGCCGTACGCCGCACAGGGACGCTTTTTCGTGAAGGGAAACGCGACGCTCATAGAGTGTCTGCCGAGCAAGCAGGATACGCCGTGAACCGCGGCGCGGCATAAGTGTGCGCGGTGACTTGCGGACGGATGGTCTGAATTGTATCATTGAGAGTTTTGCGAGGTGTCGGGGCGCGCTCCGACACCTCGTTTTTGCCCGTTTTTTAATGTTTGGTCAAAGCAAACCTTAAAAAACGGGGTGTTTCTTGAACACGGGGCACCCGAATGTCAAAAAAATATCGGGTGGGGCCTCGCCGCGCTCCGCGTAAGCCCGAACGCGCGACTTCGTTGCCAGAAAGCCCGTAAACAGTGACAAAATCACGCTCCGAGAAATTGTCGGGTTGCGGATTTTGCTGTCGGCGACGGGCTCGGACGGAGTGTGTGCGCGCACATTTTGCAAAATTTTTATTGACAAACCGTTTTCGGGGACATAGCATAAAATCAGTTATATAATGCGCGTTATGTTTTCGACGCAATCGCGCAAATCGGAGGCGGCCATGGCTCCACTTGCCAAAACCGACAGAAACAAAATCCTCAAAGGGGCGGTGAAAATCGTCCGCACCCGCGGCGCGGGCGCGCTGACAGCAAAGTCGCTTGCCGACGAGCTGGGCTGTTCCACCCAACCGCTTTTCTGGCACTTTTCCGGCATGGGCGAAATCCGTGCCGCTGTCTATGCCGAGGCACTCGCGCGCTTTGACAAGTACATCCACAAAGAGGTGGAAGGCGTCACGGGTTACAGGGCAATCGGCGTCAATTACATCAGGTTCGCCCGCGCGGAAAGGCAGTTCTACAAGCTGTTGTTCATGAGCGAAAAGACGGACAAGGACTTCCTCTACACCCATGTCGAACGCGACTATGTCCTCCGCGTCCTCGAGGAGTGCGAGGGAATCAAGGGCGAGCAGGCGGAGGACATATTCCGCAATATGTGGCTCTTCGTGCACGGCATTTCGGCGATGATTGCGACGGGCACGGCGGAGTTCGAGGAGCAGGAAATCCGCGAGATGCTGAAACAGATGCTGACAGGGCAGCTGTTGCTCGCGGGAAAGAATCGGTAAAGACCCGACCTCGGGTTGAGAGGGAGAGTATAGAAGTGTGGGAAAAGCGCCTTTGAGAGGCGCTTTTCCCTTTGCGGGGGTCAGGTGACGCCAGTTGCGAGCCGAGCGGCGAGTCGAGCGGCGCGCGGGGTGCGGCGGCCGTTTGACTCCTCGGACGGTTTTCGCTCAACGCCTCGCGCGACGGAGATTTTACTCATCGCTTCTTTCCATTTTTACCTTTCGGAAAAAGAGAAGGCGCTCCGAGCGGAGCGCCTTCTACTTCCGCTTGCACGGGCAAGGGGCGGCTCACCCGTGCGGAAGAAGTTTCGTCTATATTATAGCCCCACATTCCGCGGAATGCAACCCCTAATCGTTTTCGACGCTTTCGAAGGTTGCGTCGTCAGACAGAATGTTGTAGCGCGCGTCGGAGGAAACCGTGGCGTCGAGCCTTATTCCGTCGCGGAAAATCGAGGAGAAGTCAAGCGAGAGCGCGAAGTCTCCGAGTGTTATGTCGAGCTTTTTGGTCTCGATGACATCGAGGATAATCTCGGGGAAGTTGTCGATGTTGTGCGCCAAAAAATCCGCGTCGCTCCAGGGCAGGACGAGTGAAATTTCCTGCGAGGTGGTCATCGTCGCGAAGTTCGCGCCGTCGAATGTGATTGCACCCGTCACATCTCCCAGCATGAGCCAGCTCTCGAGATAGTCCAGCATATCGAAGCCGAAGTTGTTGGAGAGTATGGGTGCAATCTGCCACAGGACATAGGCAAGCGAATCCGCGCCGGCAAGACAATGATAACACGCCTTTTTCGGATATTCAATATGCAGACGGGCTCATGTGCGTGCAAAAATTTTTATTGCGCACGCTCGGGCGCGGGTGGTACAATTATGTCGAGAAAAAGCCGAAGCCGACGGTGTCGGCAAAGGAGCGGAAATGCAAAAGAGAGTGTATGTCGGTTGCAAAATCGTTGACACGGCACACGGGTGCGAGGTTTCGTCCCCCGTCGACATTTTCACCGAAGGGGAAAACATAGTCAGAATCGCGCCCACGGGCGGCGACACCTCGGGGTACGCCGTCAGGGACGCCAATGGGCTTTACGCCATGCCCGGGCTCATCAACGCGCACGCCCACCTTTTCGGCACCGGCGCACCCTCAAAAGTCATTTCGGGCGGTGCGGCGCAAAAGCTGGTGCTCAAGCTCGTGCGCAGTCCTCTGGGGCTTGCCGTCCTCAAGGCGCTCGTGCGCTCGTCTTGCCTGCAGGAGCTCCTCTCCGGCGTGACCACCGTGCGTGCCGTGGGCGACCTGCGTTACTCCGATGTCGCGGTGAAACGCGAGCTGGAAAAGGGCAAAGGCAAGGCGGTGGGGCTCAATCTCATAGTGTCGGGTCCGGGCTTGACCTCACCCGAGGGGCACGGCGCGGGCACGACGGCAATCACCGCCACCGAACCCGAGGAATTCCGCGCGCTCGTCAGACAGAATGTCGCGGCGGGGTGTGACCTCATCAAGCTCTTCATCACCGGCGGCGTCACCGACGCCAAAAAGCGCGGCGAGCCCGGCATAGTGAGGATGACGGAAGCCCAGGTGAAAGCCGCCTGTGACGAGGCGCATTCCATGGGCAAGCGCGTTGCGGCGCACATACAGAGCCCCACGGGAGTGGAAATCGCGGCGAGGGCAGGGGTGGACACCGTGGAACACGGCGCGCACATGACGGACGAGGCGTTAGCCCTACTCAAGGAGCGCGGAGGCGCGGTCGTCTGCACCTACACGCCCGCGTATCCCTATTTCAAACTCCCGCCCGAGGTGACCAAGCTGGACGAGCTGCGCGCCTACAACTCCGGGATAGTGCTCGACGGCATGACGGAATGTATGCGACAGGCAATCGCAAACGGCATCACCGTCGGCATGGGCACGGACGCGTCGTGCCCCTTCTCCACACAATACGGAATGTGGCGCGAGCTGGTGTATTTCGCCGTCCTCGGCGGCTTCGGCGCGAAAAAGGCGCTGGAAGTGGCAACCGTGGGCAACGCCGCTGTCGTCGGACAGTCGGACAGAATAGGCACGCTGGAAGCGGGCAAGCGCGCGGACATTCTCCTTTTGCGCGACAATCCCGCCGACGACCTCTTCGTGTTGCGTTCTCCCGCCGCGGTGGTTGCGGGAGGCAGGCTGATAGAAAACCCGACGCCCAAGCGCAACGCGGAGATAGAGGGCATACTCGACAAACTCATGGAGGAAATGACGAATGGCTGATTACGAACTGGATTACTCCGAATTCATCACCGTCAACGACGACAGACAGAACATCCGCGTGCGAGCCAAAAGACGCGGACTGCCGCCCGTCCTCTTCCTGCACGGCGGACCCGGCGTCTGCGACAGGCACAATGTCATAAAGTATCACTCTGACCTCGCCGAGAACTACACCGTCGTGTGCTGGGACCAGCGCGGCTCGGGCAAGAGCTACACCCCCGCGCTCAAAAAGAGCAATGTCACCGTCGAGGATTACATCGCGGACACGGAATTTCTGCTCGAATACATCGCGGGAAAGTTCGGCGTCGAAAAAGTCGCCGTGGTGGGGCACAGCTGGGGCTCGATACTGGGTCTGTCGGTTGCCATCCGCCGTCCCGACCTCGTCGCCGTCTATGTGGGCGAAGGGCAGTTCATCGACGGCGACAGAAACGAGGAATATTCCCACGCATTCTGCCTCGAAGAGGCAAAGCGCAGAGGCGACCGAAAGGCAGTCCGCGAGCTCGAAAAGTGCACCCCCAAGGACGGCGTCTATCCCTCCGACAAAGCCATGATGAAACAGCGCGATTACCTCAACCGTTACGGCGGCGCAGTCTACAAGAAGCACGAAGGGCTCGTCAGAAGCCTGCTCGTGCCCCTTTTGCGCAGCCCCGAATACAACCTCAAAGAGATATCGCATTACGCGAGCGGAGCGATGTATCTGAGCCGCGTGCTGTGGGACGAAGTAGTTGGCAAGCGCTTCGGCGAAGTGCGCAGGCTGGAAGTGCCCGTCGCCGTTACGCAGGGCAGACACGACTACAACACTCCGTCGGCGATTGCGAAGGAGTGGTTCGACCTCCTCGACGCCCCCTACAAGAAGTGGGTGTGGTTTGAGGATTCCGCACACTCGCCCGATGTCGAAGAGCCCGAAAAGTGGAGCGCGACGCTCGACGAAATCTTCACGGAATGCGGCTTGAAATGACGCTTGCCTCAAAGCCCGCAAAAGGGCGGTAAGGCGGCAATCGGAAAGCGAAATCGCACGCCTTGCGGCAGCTCGCCGCAGGGCGTTTACTTTGCAAATAAAAGGTTGAATTTGTCATTTTAACTGTATAAAGTGCCGTTTTTGTTGTTTTCAAAAGATATCGGAAGTGATTTCGCAACCCGAAAAAAGGTGACACGACGGGCATTGAAAATGTGCGGTGCGGGCACAAAAAAGCGGCGCAACGGCGCCGCGTTCCAAGGGCAGGGAATAAGTCATCTTTCCCGGTGCGGGGAGTCAGTAATCCTTCCTGCCCACGAGATAGTCGATGTCGACATTGAAGTAGTCCGCAAGCAACCACAGGCTCCTTATGCTGGGCTCCTTCTTGCCCAAAAGCCACGCGCTTATCGTGTTTTGACGCAGCCCCGTCTTTTCCGCAAGACCGACCTGATTTAGGTTGTTCTCGCGCATGAGCTCTCTTATTCTGGCTGCGACCTGAATCTGAACATTGCTGCCTTGCATAACCACCTCGCTATATTCTAGCCCCTTGGGAGTAAAATTGCAAGCGTACTCCCATGGCGCTAGCTGAATTCGTGTATCGCGTACGGGTCGGCAACGGGTTAGGAAAGGTTGACTTTGTCCGTGCGCTATGATTAAATTGTCTCGGAGGAATCTATGGCAATAATGATTTACCCGCCGACGGCAAAGGTCGTCGGTAAAAATATGTTAAAAATCAACCGCACGCTCGGCATCGTGC
>USEV01000050.1 GCA_900553825.1 uncultured Eubacteriales bacterium | reverse complement strand
GAGCCTTATCGTCGGCAGCGTCAGATGTGTATAAGAGACAGTGCTCGGCGGCTTGCGCGCCGACGGCGACGCAAAGACCGCGGCGGCGGCGATGCGCTTCTTGTCCGAGGAGGATTCGACGAGGATCAAGCGCTTGCGCGAAAGGTATGTCCGTCCGTCGTCGCTGACGCCGTCGGCGGCGAAGCTCGCGGGCGCAAATGCGGGCACCAGGGTGAGCGCAAGCAGGCTGGAGAGCTTTTTCTCATGCCCGTACAGGCACTATTTTTCCTACATTCTCGGGTTGCGCAAACGCAGGGAGGCAAAGCCCGAACCCGCGGATTTCGGCACGCTCATCCACGCCGTGCTGGAAAAGTTTTTCGCGCTGTACAAGCGCGGCGGGGTGAACGACGGCAACCTCGGGCGGGTGACGCAAAGGTGCTTTGACGAGAGCGTCGCCGAAAACGACACCGTGAAGACCGTCGCGGACGAGCCGTCCGTCGGCAGGATACTGGAGAGGATACGCGCCGAAGCGTCGGCAGCTTGCCGCGCACTCTACGCCGCGGCGCAACGCTCCGAATACCGCCCCGAGTACATGGAAGTGTACATCGGCGGCAAGGAAATTCCCGCGCTCGAAGTGGACTGTGGCGACGGTTCGCGGGCGGAGCTTCGCGGCAAGATAGACCGCGTGGACAGGCTCGGTGACAAGTTCTACATCGTGGACTACAAGAGTTACGCAAGCGCGTCTTTCTCTTTCGGCGACATATATTGCGGCACCAAGATTCAGCTCTACCTCTACATGGAAGCGATAGCAGAGTGCAAGGGGTGGACGCCCGTCGGCGTTTTCTATCTGCCGCTTTCTTTCGATTTCACGGACGGCGGCGCGAGCTACCGCTACAGCGGAAGCGTCACGGCGGACCGCGACGAGGCGCGGAAAATAGACCCGCTGTTCGGCGCGGAGGAATCGGAGAGGGAAAAATACGGTGAGGGCGCGCAGTGCATTTTGCCCTATCACCCCGGCAGGTCAAGGGATTTTCCGCCGCCGCACAATCTCGGCGAGGAGCAGTTCCGCACCGTGGGGAGATATGTCCGCGCGCTGGCGGGCAAGGGCGCGGGGGACATAAAGGGTGGCGTGATTGCGCCGCGCCCCGTGGGGAGCGCGTGCAAGTACTGCGATTTCCGCACCGCGTGCGCATGGTGCGACAAGGGCGTGTGCACCTGCGGAAGCGTGTCGCTGGAGGACTTCGAAACGGGCGTCGACGCACCGCGCGGCAAGGTCATGTTTTCGGCAGAAAAGGGGGATGAAGAGTGAAAAAGGATTTGTCATCGAACGGTTCGGTCAAAAAATCCGCCTTTGTCCTTTCGCGGAACGATATGACGGACGAACAGCGTCAGGCGGTTGACGGCAAGGGGAAAATCATCGTTTCCGCTTCTGCGGGGAGCGGCAAGACGGCGACGATGATAACCAGAATCCTCCGCGAGATTGCGGAGGGTACGCCCATTGACAGAATCCTTGTGCTCGTCTACAACGACGCGGCGGCGGCGGAGCTCAAGGAGCGTCTGCACGGCGCGCTGTTCGAGGCGGCGTGTGCCGCAGGCGGCGCAAGCGGCGAGATGTTCAGGCGCGCCATAGACGGATTGTCGGGCGCGAGGATAAGCACCATACACTCCTTCTGCCGCTCGCTCATCAGGGAAAACTTCGAACTTCTGGGCGTTTCGCCCTCCTTTGACATTATGAGCGACCGCAACGGCAAGAGGCTCATGTCCGCGGCGATGGAGAGCGTTTTCGAGCGCTTCCACGCGGCGGGCGACGCTACATTCATGCGGCTTGCCGACACTCTTTCGAGCGGGCGCAGTGAGGAAAACCTCCGCGATGTCGTGCAGAGGGTTTACGCCGTGGTCGAGATTCAGCCCGACAGGGCGGAGTTCATCAAAAAGGTGCGCGAGAGTTACCTCGACCCGTCGGGCGGGGAGTACACTCGCGCCGTCGTCGACGAGGCGAAGCGCACCGCAAAGAGAATACGCAGGGTGCTGGAGTGGGCGCTTTCGCGTCACGCCGCGACGGAGCAGACGAAGTATGTCGAAAGGTCCGTGCAGGCGATTGCAATCTGCCTCGAGCTGGAAAAGGCGGATTTTGACGGGATATGCCGCATAGCCGCGGCGGGCACCGACGCTTTGCCGGCGGTGAGAAGGCCGCAGCAAGGCGCGGACGAGGCGGCAATCGGTGCGACGAAAGACGCGGTCGAAGCACTCAAAGAGATGTTCAAAGACTGGAACAAGGACTACGGCGACGGGCTTGTCCTCGAGAGGCACAGGCAGAATGCGGAATTCGCGGGCAAACTGCTGGACATCGTCGCCGCGCTGTTCGACGAGCTCGCCGCCCTAAAACGCGAGGCGGATGTCATGAGCTATTCCGACCTCGAATACTACGCCGCGGAGCTCGTCCGTCAAAAGGATTTCAAGGGGAATTTCGACGCGGTTTTCGTGGACGAATACCAGGATGTCAACCCCGTGCAGGAGTTCATAATCAACGGCGTCCTGCCCGACAAGGCGTTCATGGTCGGGGATGTCAAGCAGAGCATATACGCCTTCCGTCTTGCCGACCCGGGGATATTCCTGAAGCGCAGGAGCGACTACGAAAACGGCGGCGGCGAGGCGGTGAATTTCAACAAGAACTTCCGCAGCGTGAACGCGGTGCTCCGTTTCGTCAACGAGATTTTCGAGCTGGTGATGACGGAGGAGAGCGCGGGCATAGATTACGCCGCGGACGGCAGGTTCGCCGAGGAGGAAAAGCTCGACGCCGAGGGCAATCCCGTGGAAGGCGGGGTGGAAATCCGCTTTTTCGCATATCCGGGCAACAGTACGACAAAGGCCGCAAGGGCGGAGGGCAGATACATAGCGGGCAGGATAAAGGAGCTCGTGGGCAAAGCATGCGACGCGGAGCACCGACCTCTGACCTACAGCGACTGCGTGGTGCTTCTGCGGAGCCGCAACGGCTATTCCCGCGCCTTGCTCGACGAGCTTTCGGCGGCGGGAATCCCGTTGAACGAGGGCTCGTTCAGGAGCAACGCCTCGCTCACGGAGAGCGAGCTGATGTGCTTCCTGACGGTGCTCGACAACCCGCGCAACGACATTCCGCTCGCCTCGTTCATGTTGTCATGGTTCGGCGGGTTCGACGAATCGGAGCTTGCCGAAATTTCCGCGCGTCGTCCCGAGGGCGGGGAGTTCTACGACGCGGTGCTGGCGACGGCGGAGGAGGACGACCCTCTCGGACACAAAGTGGCGGATATGCTCGCCATGCTGGAATCCTACCGCCTGCGGGCGAGTTTCAGGAGCGTGGAGGAGTTGTTGTCGGGCATAGTGGGGGATTTCGCCTACGACGCCTACGCCGAATCGAGGGAGCCCGGCTCCTCGGAGAACATCGCGGCATTCGTGGCGTCGACGCACTCGGAGGACCCCACGGCGGGGCTCAGTCGCTTCATCGCCCTCTACAACACGGCGAAGGAGTCGCGCGAAGAGGAAAAAGTCCCCGGCGGCAACAGGGTCAGGGTGGCGACATACCACGCCTTCAAGGGGCTGGAATCCCCGGTTGTCTTTGCGGCGGGGGTGAATCCGTCCCCTCCCAGGCAGAGTCAGAACGACTTTGTCATCGCAAACAACGGATATATAGGCATGAAGTGGTTCGACTTCGAGGGCAGGGCGAAGCGCGACACTCTCTCGTACAAGGCGGTCAGGCGCATGAACGCGCGCAGGGAGCTTGCCGAGGAGATGCGGCTTTACTATGTTCTGCTCACCCGTGCCAAACAATATTTAATAGTGACGGGCGCGTGCGCGCGTAAAAAGAGCGCTTCTTTCGGCACCATGCCGCTCCTCGACGAGCCGCGCACGATGAGGGATTATCTGTCGGAGGTGTGTTTCCGTCGCGGTCTGCGCGAGAGCGTGGTGACGGAGGACGCGGAGGACGCCGCCGCGGCATATTCCGACCCGCTCCCGCCCGTGCTGCCCGAGGCGGACGAAAAAGATGTGGAGAGGATACGCGCTTCCTTTGCGCGGGAGTACGCCCACACCGACGCCACGGGGCTTGCGATGAAGTACAGCGTTTCCGCGCTCGAAGGCGGCGAGGAGATTGTGCCCGATGCGTTCCGCGAACTTGCCGACGAGGGCACGGCGTACCACAAGGTGATGGAGTGGATAGATTACGAAAAGACGGGCACAGAAGCCGTGAAAGGCGAGCTGGAAAGGCTTGTCGCGGAAGGCTATGTCACTCCCGAGGAAACGGAGAGCGTGAGCGCGGAAGCAATCGCGCGGTGCCTGGACAGCCCGTTGCTCGCCGAGGCGAGAGCGAGCAGGTGCTACCGCGAGAAAAAATTTGTTATGTATGTGCCCGCACGCGAAGTGGGCAGGGGAACGGGCGACGACAAGGTGTTGGTTCAGGGTGTGGTGGACCTTCTGATAGACGGCGAAAAAAAGACGATAGTGGACTTCAAAAACTCCGCATTGAGGAGCGCGGAAGCCATGCAAAAATACAAGAAACAACTTAATCTGTACAAAAAGGCGGCAGAAAGTGCCTTTTTCGGCAAAATAGACAGATTGGTGCTGTATTCTTTCAAAACGGGCGAAACCGTGGATATTCCCTTCGAAAATCCCGTGTAAAGCGCTTTTTTGACCATATAGGAATTTTTTTAACGGGGCGGGGCAATGTTGCAAAAAGCCTTGCTTTTTCGCCCGCGCGTGTTATAATAATAACAGTTTTGTTTATTCTGTGGGGAGGTAGGTGTCGAAATGGGTTTCTTTGACAGCTTGTTCGACGGGCTTGCCGATTTGTCGAGAAGACTGCCTGCAATCGAAATCAAGGCGTTTTGTATTTCGGCTGCCGTCATTCTCGCCGTCGCGGCTGTTGTCATCGGGCTCACCTTTTTCGCCTCCCGCACATACAAACTGCGTCGCGCCTGTTCAAAGGTGCTCGCTTACCTTGCGCGTACGGAGGTTGTCGACGACGACAATGTCGCCGATTTCACCTCGGAGTGCTTCGGAGCAAAGGCTCCCAACGCCCTGCGCGAGAGTTGGGTGAGTTACCTCGGCGTGCGTTTCGGCTATCCCAGCGCCGTCGTGACGGACGAGGCGGTTTTCGACAAGGAAGTCAAGCGCCCCGATTCCGTGCGCGCGAGCGTGTTCGTAGCCGTTGCGCTCATCGTGACCGCAATCTTCACTTTCTGGGGGCTCGGTGCAATGGACCCCACGGAGGTCGGAGTCGTGGTCTGCGGCGGGTTGCTCGTCTCCGCGATAGGTTACCTCGTGTTGTGGCTTGTCGCGCGCAACGAGTACAAGAGAGCGCGCCTCGTCTTTGACGAGATGCAGGAGGAGCTCGACGCAAAGGTCTTCCTGCAACACGAACGCGACTATGCCACCGACGCGTCGCCCCTGCTCAACATGGCGGCGATCATGGAAGGCATCGTCGCCAAAAACACCGCCCGTCCCGCTCCCGAGCCGGAGCAGGAAGCCGAAGAGAGTGAAGGGGGTGTCGCACCCGCGCCCGCAGGCGAGGACGAGGTGCTGGATTCCTTTCCCGCCGAGGGGGGAGAGGAGGCGGAGGGTTACGCCAAGACTCCGCTCGAGCTCGCCGCCGAAGGCGACGGCGAAGACGGTGTCGTCGAAAAGACGGAAGAGGTGAGCGAGGAGGGGGAGTCCTCCGAACAAGAGCAAGTGGGCCGAAGCACCAACACTGTTTCGGAAGAAATAACTGACGAGGATGAGGAAAATATGTTTGGAAGAAAGAAAAAGAAACTCCAACAGGCAGAGATGGTTCAACAGGGCTACGACGATCTCGTCGTAGACGCCGAGATCATCGCGGACGATGACGGAGAGGGTGCCGAAGAAGCCACGCTCGTGGGGGCACCTGCGGGCGCGCAGCCGTATGCGAACGGCAACATGGCGCGCGGTTCCAAGCCCGAGTCTCTCGAGGGGCTGAACATAGCTTCGCGTCCCGTTGCGGATTCTTCCG
This sequence comes from uncultured Eubacteriales bacterium, assembly GCA_900553825.1. Taxonomy (GTDB): domain Bacteria; phylum Bacillota; class Clostridia; order Christensenellales; family CAG-917; genus Limadaptatus. Next base: position 298 of record USEV01000050.1, on the reverse strand, counting down.
TCACGGTGTCGCTGGAGCCCGAAGTCATCTATGTCGAGGAGGACCTCGACGAAGGCGACGACGAGGTCAAGCCGCCCAGACTTGCGAAACTTCCGCATCTTGTCGACTATGTTCTCACCATGAAGCTGTCCTTCTCCATGAAGATGCGCGTTGCGATGCTCATGCTGCAGGCATACACCGTCTTCAAGAACAGCCCCGAGAACAAGGCGATCGTCGTGCAGTGCCTGAAGAAGGTCATGCAGGCGCTCATCGCGGACAGGGCTGCGGCAACTGTCTCTTATACACATCTGACGCTGCC
>USEV01000049.1 GCA_900553825.1 uncultured Eubacteriales bacterium | reverse complement strand
GTGTACGATTCGTGAAAACGCTCGTACGGATCCTTTTCCAAAAGCGACACGGTGACGGCGAAAAGGGAAAGCGTACACACCAACAGTACGGTGGTGATGAACATCCTCCCCCAACGCCTTTTGAAATCACGCATGGCGAGTTTCAACATGGCGACGAAGGAGAGGTTGCCGCGCTTTTCCGGATTATTTGCTTTTCTCCCGTCCGCCCGAGGTTCGGCTTTCGGGAGGGGCGACCGCTCGTAGTCCTCGACGATCCTGCCGTCTTTAAGCCGTATGATCCTGTCGGCATACCTCATCGCGCTCTCTTCGTCGTGCGAGACCACGACGACCAGCTTGTCGCGGGATATCTCTTGCAGTAATTCATAGATCTCGTCAGAGGTAAAACTGTCCAGATTGCCCGTCGGTTCGTCGGCAAGGATGATCTCCGAGTTTTTGACGAGCGCCCGCGCGATCGCCACTCTCTGCTTTTGTCCGCCGGACAGTTCGCTTATCTTCCTGTGTTCGTGTCCGCCAAGACCTACGCGCGACAATGCCTCGGCGATTCTTGCCCCTACATCGTCGGCTTTTTGTAGCTCTAATGCAAGCCCGACGTTCTGCCCGACCGTGTCTCCGTCTATGAGATTGTATTCCTGAAAAACAAAACCTACTTTATAGTTTCGGTAAAGATCCCCCGCCAAGCCGTCCGCAGCGCCTATTTCCGTGCCGTCCACCAAAATCTTGCCGGATGTGGGATCGTCCAGCCCGCCTATCATGTTGAGCAGCGTGGTCTTGCCGCATCCGCTTTTGCCGAGCACGAATATCAACCCGTTCGCGGACAACAACAAGTCTATATTGACAAGCGCAGGCACCTGCCCGCCCTTGCTTGCATATATCTTGCTTATTTGCCTCAGTTCTATCATTATTCCCCCTCCGTGACACGTTCCATCTTGCAATATCATAGATTAAATGGTGACATTAGGCGTGACAAAACGCAAAAAGCCAAAGTTACGTTTAGTGTGACAAATTAACACAACATAACATCAACTATAATATATCACTTGAAACGCAACATTTCAATCCCGAAGTTTTAGAACAGAAACAACAGACTTTCGCTCTATAAACAAATCAATAAATGTTCGTTTCAGGCGCCCCTTTCTCCACCACAAAACACAAAACCCCACTGTTCAGTGGGGTTTTTGCTTTTCGTAGAAGTTTGTTTCAGGCTTGCACTGCGGGGTTCGTCATCGGTTGCCGCGCGAGCGGAGGAAGAAGTCGACGGAAAGGTCGTTGACTTTCACGGATTCCTCCCACTCGGGGCGGATTATGTTGAAGACATGTTCAAGCCTCTTGCCCTCCTCCCCTTCGGTGTAGGAGAACAGATATTCCTTTACGCGGGTGCGGAAATAGGCGTCGAGGCGTTTTGTGTGCGGACGGAAGATGTCGCGGTCGCAGCCGATGACCATGACATACGGGAATTCCACGCCCTCGCAAAGCTCCTTGATGTCCGCGTTGCGGCTGACGGGGTTGTCCTCGGGGTGTTTGCCGAACATCATGCGGGAATACTGCCTTTGCACGATTTTGCCCACCGCAAAGGGCTTGCCGTCGGACATACGGAGCGCAAGCTCGTGGACATCGCACGCGCCGTGCGACAGCACGATACAGCTGACAGTGAAAGGCAGTTTGCCCACGCCGTAGACTGCTTGCAGGTCGTCGCGCTGACCTATTGCGTAGGTCGCAAGCGCGAGATGCGCACCCGCCGAATCTCCCGTGAGCATGATGTCGTTGAGGTCGGCGCCCCACTCCGCGGCGTGTCGTCCTATGTAATCCGCGGCGGCGAAGATGTCCTGCAGCTGTCCTTTGAGGTCGGTTTCGGGCAGGAGCCGGTAGCTCGGAGTCACCACGACAAAACCCTTTTTCGCGAGAGTGCGCGCATAGTAGCCGTTGAGGTCCTTGTCGCCGTATGTCCAACCGCCTCCGTGGATGTCCAGGATGAGCGGCAAGACACCGTCCCTGTCCTCGGGACGGTAGACATTGAGCGCGTGCATGGGATTGCCGTCGGGAAGGTAATCGAAGACGCGGAGAGCGACTCCGTCTATAGGCGGCTGTGACTTCATTCTGCGGTGGTCCTTTGCCGCCGTGAACGCGTTGACAAGGCGCATCATTGACCAGACAAAACCCATAATTCCTCCTTATCCGTTGACGGTATGACAATCAAAAAGCGCACAATCCTGCCTTTAACGGCGAAACCGTGCGCTTAAAGTGCTTTTTCAGTCCGCGAGGAGCTCGTCAGCAAGCGCCGACGCCTGCTTGTCGAAATCCGCGGGAACAGAGGAAAGCAGGGTTATTACGGTGGGCATGACGGTGATGCCCTTCTGCTCCTCGAGGAGTGCGCGCATGAGCTTGCCCGACATGGGTGCCCACGAGCCGTTCTCGATTATGCCGACTTTCCTGTTCTGGAAATTCTTGGCTTTGAGGTGACGGATGAATTCCTCCATGACGGGGAAAATGCCGCCGTCCAGCGTGGTTGCCGCAAACACGGTCTTGTCGTAGCGGAAGGCGTCCTCGACTGCCTCCGCCATGTCGGAACGAGCGAGGTCCATGACGGACACCTTCTCTCCTCTGCGGCGGAGTTCCTCCGCGAGTGCGAGCGCGGCGGCTCGGGTGTTGCCGTACACTCCCGCGTAGGCAATCAGCGTGCCCTTGTCCTCGGGCGTGTAGCTGCTCCACTTGTCGTAGAGGTCAACATAATAGCCGAGGTTCTCCTCCAGCACGGGTCCGTGGAGGGGGCATATCGCGCGAAGTTCCACACCCGCAAGCTTTTTGAGCACCGCCTGCACCTGCGCGCCGTATTTGCCGACGATGTTGAAGTAGTATCTCCTCGCCTCGCAGGTCCAGTCGTCGGTCTCGTTGCAGAGAGCGCCGAATTTGCCGAACGCGTCCGCGGCAAAGAGGATTTTGTCCTTCTCCTCGTAGCTCATCATGACCTCGGGCCAGTGAATCATGGGTGCCGCGATGAAGCGCAGGGTGTGTGCACCGAGCGAGAGCGTGTCGCCCTCTTTGACCGCAAGCGTGCCCGACGGCGTAGTGCCGTAGAAATTCCTGAGCATCTGGAACGCCTTTGCGCTTCCCACGACGGTTGCTGTGGGATACTTTTCGCAAAAGCGCGCAATCCCCGCGGAATGGTCGGGCTCCATGTGCGAAATGACGAGATAATCCGGGGCTTTGCCGTCCAGTGCCGCCGCGAGCTTCGCGAGCCATTCGTCCACTTTTGCCTTATCCACCGTGTCCATGACCGCAGTCTTTTCGTCGAGGATTATGTAGGAGTTGTACGCCATGCCCTCCGGCACCGTGTACTGCCCTTCGAACAGGTCGACATCGAGGTCGTCCACACCGATGTAAATTATGTCCTTGAAGTTTTTCATAAGTCTCCTTCGGGTTGCCGCCGCGTCTACCACGCGTTCACGACATACTCGCAAAATGCATACATATTTTCGATTTTGATTTCCGTGCCGTCGTCAAGCACCGCTTTGCCGTTCCACAGCCCGTGCACCTGGTGACACTTCATGCCGAGCTGTCCGAGGAGGACGACGCCCGTCTTGTGGTCGTAAAACGGAGTCATGGTGACATCCAGTCTGCCGTCGTCCGAGGTGAAGTGCCACGGGTTCATCCAGCCGTTGTCGCCGGGGAACTTCTCGACATCGACAGCCCCGATTTTGTGGGCTTTGCCGTCGTAGAAGAGGCAGGTCTCCGTCGCGTCGGTCTCGTCGCCAATCTTCCATGTCAGCTCAAAGCCGAACAGTTTGCCGTCGATACGCGTCGAACCGTTGCCCCAGTACCACTCGTTCTTGTGCGGCCACACTCCCCGCCCCCAGTCCAGGACGGCGAAGGACTTGTCGCGCTCGAAGACGAACTCCCGGTTGCCGTAAGTGACTTTCCCCTCGCACTCCATACAGTTTTTCTTCGTCGTCATGAAAAAGTGCGTGGGCTTGCCGTCGAAGGGCGTGACGATGGTGATGTTTTCGTCGTCCGCGCCGTAGTAGAGGTCGAAGCGCATCTTGAACGGCTTGCCGTGCAGGCGGGTTGAGAAAAGCAGCTTGCGGTGCTCTTTCGAGGTGTCGAATTCGAGGTGCGTGTGCCCCTTGTCGAACCTGAAGAAGTTGGGCGTGTCGGACACGAGCGGGAGCAGGTGGCGCCTTCGCGTGCCGAGCGTCACGGTCGCGGAGGCGATCTGTTCGCCCGTTTTCATGTCCAGAATCATCGCCGTCGCCGCCGAAGCAAGCGTGATGTTGAAGAAGTTTAGCTGCACGAGGTAGTGTCCGTCGGACATCTGGTAGTAGTCCCACTCCTTGAGCCTGCTGCGGGGACGGACGCACTTTCTGTCGTAGTCGAACAGGTTGCGCCTCGCCCAGCCGTTGACGGCGAGAGTGCCGTCGGGATTGAGCAGTGTCGTGCGTTCGGTGATTTCCTTTTGCATATCGTCTCCCCCTTAGTGACGCGGGTCACGGCTTGCGCCAGTTGTAACCCTCTTTCTGCCAAAGTTTGAATTGCAGGTTGAGCTGGTCGATGAACTCCTTGTTGGAGGAGGTCTTGACGAGCATATTGAGCAGGTTCTCCGTTGCCTCGGCGCTGTCGCCGACGGAGAGCATCTTTCTCACACCCCAGGTGCCTGCGAGCTCGCTGGGTGTGAGCAGGAGTTCCTCCTTTCTCGTGCCGCTCTTTGCGAGGTCGATGGCGGGGAAAATCCTGCGCTCGGAGAGCTTTCTGTCAAGATGGATTTCCATGTTGCCGGTGCCCTTGAACTCCTCGAAGATGACTTCGTCCATGCGGCTGCCCGTCTCGACGAGCGCGGTGGCGATGATGGTGAGCGAGCCGCCGTGCTCGATGTTGCGCGCCGAACCGAAGAAGCGCTTGGGGCTGTGCAACGCGCCGGGGTCGACGCCGCCGGAAAGAGTCCTGCCCGTGGGAGGGATGGTGGTGTTGTATGCCCTGGCGAGCCTGGTGAGGCTGTCCATGAGGATGACGACATCCTTGCCCATCTCGACAAGCCTCTTTGCGCGGTCGAGGAGCATTTCCGCCGTCTTTGTGTGATGCTCGGGCATCTCGTCGAAGGTGGAATAGATGACCTCGCCCTTGACGGAGCGTTGCATATCCGTGACCTCTTCGGGGCGCTCGTCGATGAGCAGGACGAAGAGGACGATTTCGGGATAGTTCTCCGCAATGGAGCCCGCAATCATTTTAAGCAGGGTCGTCTTGCCCGCCTTGGGGGGCGAAACGATGATGCCGCGCTGACCCTTGCCTATGGGGGCGACGAGGTCGATGCAACGGATTGCGTAGTCACGCGGACGGGAGGGAATCTCCATGCGCAGGCGTTCGTCGGGGTAAATGGGCACGAGGTCGTCGAAGTTGGGGCGCCTACCCATGTCGGCTATCGCGACGCCGTTGATAGTCATGACATTGACGACCGCCGCGGGCTTGCCGTCCTGTATGACGCGGCAGCACGCGCGCACCCTGTCGCCGCGGCGCAGACCGTATTGCTTTATCTTAGCGGCGTGGACATAGGCGTCCATCTCGTTGCATTCGCAGTTCTTCACGCGCAGGAAGCCGTAGCCGTCGGGGTTGATTTCCAGAAATCCTTCGCGGATCTGGTCGCCTTCCTCGGCGCGTCTGTCATCGTGGAACGCCGTCTTGCCCTGGAAGTCGCGCTTTCCGCCGTCGCGGCGCTCCTCTCTCGCGCCGGGCTGACGCTCGGGGACGGGAGCGGGAGAGGGAATCTGCGTCTGTTTCTTGGGGCGGCCTCTGCGGGGCGCCTCGGGCGGCGCGATTTCTCCCGATGTGATTTTCAATATGAGATCGACAAGCTCTGCCTTGTTTTTCTTCGTAGGCGAAGAAACGCCCACCTCTTTTGCAATGTCACGGATAGCAAATATGCTGGTGGCATCGAGCATTTCCTTGGTGTACTCCATAGTACTGCCTCCTGTTCTGAGCCCACCCCTCCCGTGGAGAGAGGGGGGACCGGAATGATTGATTTATGTAAATTTCAGTTTTTAGCTTCAGTCGGAAAATCTTTCCAAAACATAAACTTTGGTGCTTTCACCGTCAAAGTCCGCGCGGTCGAATTCCACGGTATCGGACTCGGTGTAGACCACATCTTCGTCGTCGAAAAGGTCGAGAAACTCGTTGAGACGGGCGATGTCAAAGGCGCAATCCCTTGTCTTGTAGTGCATGGGAATGACGACATCGGGCATGATGCGGTCAACGAACTCCTTGGCCTGTTCCGCGTCTATGGTGTAGGTGCCGCCGACGGGAATCATGAGCACATTGACGGGAGCGAGGCTTTCGACGAGCATTGCGTTGCACTCCTCGCCGATGTCGCCCATGTGGCAG
>USEV01000048.1 GCA_900553825.1 uncultured Eubacteriales bacterium | reverse complement strand
CAGCGTCAGATGTGTATAAGAGACAGCCCATGCTGCGGGCGGTGCCGGCTATCATGCTCATAGCGGCTTCGAGGGAACCTGCGTTGAGGTCCACCATCTTGAGTTCGGCAATCTCTTTGACCTGCGCCTTGGTGATTGTCGCAACCTTGTCGCGGTTGGGACGGGCGGACGCGCTCTCGATGCCGCAAGCCTTCTTGATGAGGACGGGCGCCGGAGGGGTCTTCAGAATGAAAGTGAAGGAACGGTCCTGATAGATGGTGATGACCACAGGAATGATGAGACCTGCCTGTTTTGCGGTCTTTTCGTTGAATTCCTTGGTGAACGCGGGGATGTTGATACCGTGAGGACCGAGGGAAGAACCGACGGGGGGACCGGGGGTTGCTTTGCCCGCGGGGAGTTGCAGTTTGACCACTGCACTGATTTTCTTAGCCATAATACCTCCTGACTAATGTGGTTTGACGAAGACAGAAAGGATTTATCTTCTCCCACCGTGCTTTGACGCCGCACAGGCGCTCACAGCTTTTCGACCTGCGAGAAATCGAGTTCGACGGGTGTATCCCTGCCGAACATGGAAATGATGACCTTGACCTTCTGGCGTTCCGCACTGATGGATTCGATGACGCCGTCGAAGTTTTCAAGTGCGCCGCTGACCACTCTGACCATGTCGCCGACTTTGATGTCGAGGTCCTCGAAGTCAATGACCTCGAGCCCCATGCGCTTGACTTCGTCGTCACGGAGAGGAAGAGGACGCCCTGCGGGTCCCACAAAACCCGTAACGCCACGAGTGTTGGTGACCATGAACCACAGATGGTTGGGGTCAACCTCCGCGTCGTCGTCCATAATCATCTTGATGAAAACATAGCTCGGGAACTTCTTTCTCTGAACGACCTTGCGTTTGCCGTTCTTCTCGACGATCTCGTCCTCAACGGGGACTTTGACATCGAGGATGTAGTCCTGCAGGCTGTTGTTTTCCACCATATTGTGCAGGTTTGTTTCCACGCCTGCCTCGTGACCGGAGTAGGTGTGAATGACATACCACTGCGCGCGTTCCTTGTTTTCCATACCGCTCCTTTATACCAGTGACACCCAGGTGCCGCCGACGACGAGGTTCATAAGCCCCATCAGGACATAGTCGATGCCGAACAGCACGATGAAAAAGGCAACGACCACAACGAGCACGACTGCCGTTGATTTGGCAACATCCTTCCCCTTCGGCCAAGTGACCTTCTTGAGCTCGGATATGATTCCCTTGAACCACTTCCAAATCCGTTTGAAGATGTTGGGCTTGTCGGACTTGGCGGTTTTGGCAGTTTTTTGGGCCTTCTTTTCGGCAGGCGCAGCCTGCGCGGGTTCGTCGTAGATGACGGGCTTCTCGAGCTCGCCGTTCATACGCTTTCCGCTCACGCCATTTTCGGGAACCGAATTATTGTCCGGCGTTTTCTTTGCCATATTGCCTCCTGAACCTTACTTCGTCTCTCTGTGCAAGGTGTGCTTTTTGCAGAATCTGCAATACTTCTGAAGCTCCATTCTGTCGGGATGCTTCTGTTTGTTTTTCTTGAGGTCGTAGTTGCGCTGCTTGCATTCGGTGCACGCGAGCGTAATCCTGACCCTTGCTCCTTTTTGAGCCATCTGAGCCTCCTTTGAAGCGTTCGTTTACAGGCATACCCTGCACGGCTCCGCCGAGCCGTGCAGAGTAACGCAAGCTTGAAAGAACACTTACTCGATTATCTTTGCGACGACGCCGGAACCGACAGTCCTGCCACCCTCGCGGATTGCGAAGCGCAGACCCTCTTCGATTGCGATGGGGGTGATGAGGGTGATTTCCATGTCGATGTGGTCGCCAGGCATGACCATCTCAACGCCCGCGGGCAGCTTGATGGAGCCGGTGACATCCGTTGTTCTGAAGTAGAACTGGGGACGATAGCCGTCGAAGAACGGGGTGTGACGGCCGCCCTCTTCCTTGGTCAGGACATAGACCTGAGAAGTGAAGTGGGTGTGGGGATGAATGGAACCGGGCTTGGCAAGAACCTGACCACGCTCGATTTCGTTGCGCTGCACGCCACGGAGAAGTGCACCGATGTTGTCGCCGCCCTCTGCATAGTCGAGGAGCTTGCGGAACATTTCGATACCGGTGACGGTCGTCTCGCGCTTCTCATCGGAAAGACCGACGATTTCAACCTTGTCGCCGAGCTTGAGCATACCACGCTCGACTCTGCCCGTTGCCACGGTGCCGCGGCCGGTGATGGTGAAGACATCTTCGACAGGCATAAGGAAGGGCTTGTCGGTGTCGCGCTGAGGATCGGGGATATAGCTGTCGACTGCGTCGAGGAGCTCCTGAATGCAGTTGAGTGCGGGATCATCCCACTTGCCGGCGAGACCTGCTTCCATTGCTTTCAGCGCGGAGCCGCGGATGATGGGGGTGTCGTCCCCGGGGAAGCCGTACTCGTTGAGGAGTTCGCGCACTTCCATCTCGACGAGCTCGAGGAGCTCTTCGTCGTCGACCTGGTCGCACTTGTTGAGGAAGACGAGGATGTAGGGCACGCCGACCTGACGGGCGAGCAGGATGTGCTCACGGGTCTGGGGCATGGGACCGTCGGATGCCGCAACGACGAGGATTGCGCCGTCCATCTGCGCCGCACCGGTGATCATGTTCTTGACATAGTCAGCGTGGCCGGGGCAGTCCACATGCGCGTAGTGACGCTTCGCGGTCTCGTACTCGACATGGGCGGTGTTGATCGTGATGCCTCTTGCCTTCTCTTCGGGCGCCTTGTCGATTTCGTCATACTTCATGACCTGCGCCTGACCCTTGGACGCGCAATACATGGTAATTGCGGCGGTAAGGGTGGTCTTGCCGTGGTCAACATGGCCGATGGTGCCGATGTTGACATGGGGCTTGGTTCTTTCAAACTTCGCTTTTGCCATTTTGGTTTCCTCCAAATGATTTTTGAGTAGTGTTTTATTATAGAGAATACATATAGATAGTGGATATCAATACATATTACCTATCGAATTTTTTGCCGGTGACCTTTTCCGCGATGCTCATGGGCACTTCCGCGTAATGGTCAAACAGCATCGTGAATGTCGCTCTGCCCTGCGTGAGGCTTCTGAGGGTGGTCGCATAGCCGAACATCTCCGAGAGCGGGACATCGCATTCGACCGCCTGGACTCCGTTTCGGAGCTCCATGCCTCGCACGCTTCCGCGACGGGAGTTGAGGCTGCTCATGACATCGCCGACATACTCGTCGGGGACATCGATTTCCACCTTCATGATGGGCTCGAGGAGCACCGGGCTCGCCTTTTCCGCAGCCGAGCGGAACGCCATGGAACCCGCGACTCTGAACGCCATTTCGGAGCTGTCCACCTCGTGAGTGCTGCCGTCCACGAGCCTGACCTTGAAGTCCACCACCTCGTAGCCCGCCATGACGCCGGCCTTTGCGGCTTCCTTGATGCCCTCGCTGACCGCGTTTGCAAACTCCTTGGGGACGACGCCGCCGACCGTTTCGTTGGAAAATTCGTAGCCGCCGCCGGGGTTGGGCTCGAGCTCGATGACGCAGTGACCGTACTGACCGTGTCCGCCCGTCTGTCTGACGAACTTGCCCTCCGCCCTTGCGGGACGGGTGATGGTCTCACGATAGCTGACCTGGGGCTTGCCCACATTCGCCTCCACCCTGAACTCGCGGAACATTCTGTCCACGATGATTTCCAGGTGAAGCTCGCCCATGCCCGCGATGATGATCTGACCCGTATCCTTGTCGGTGTACGCCTTGAAGGTGGGGTCCTCCTCCTGCAGCTTGGCTATGGCGGTGTTCATCCTCTCCTGGCTCGCCTTGGTCTTGGGCTCGATTGCCACCTTGATGACGGGCTCGGGGAAGACCATGTTTTCCAGCACGATCTGGTGCGACTTGTCGCAGAGCGTGTCGCCGGTGGTGCTCTTCTTGAGCCCCACGAGCGCGACGATGTCGCCTGCGCCCGCCTCGGTGAGGTCCTCTCTGTCGTCGGCGTTCATGCGAAGGATTCTGCCTATGCGCTCATTCTCGTCCTTGCCAGGATTGAACACCATCATGCCCGTCTTTATCGTGCCGCTGTAAATGCGGATGAAGGCGAGCTTGCCGACATATTCGTCGGTGAGAATCTTGAACACAAGCGCGCTCAGAGGCTCGTCGTCGGAGGGGTGCCTGACCTCTTCCCTGCCCACACGCGGGTTCTTGCCCGTGATCGACGCGATGTCGGTGGGCGCGGGGAGGAAGTCCACAATGGCATCGAGCAGACGCTGAATGCCCTTGTTGCGGTAGGAACTGCCGCAGAACACGGGAGTCATGCCCATCTCGATGGTGCCCTTGCGAATCGCCTTTTTGAGCTCGTCCTCGGTGACGGACGCGCTGTCGTCCATGATGCACTTCTCGAAGATGCCGTCGTCGAAGTTGGCAGCCTCCTCGATGAGCTTCGCCCTTGCCGCTTCGGCCTCCTCCTGCATTCCGGCGGGGATTTCCTCCTCCCTGGCGGACATACCGTTGTCGCCTTCGGAGTAGTAAATCGCCTTCATGGTGATGAGGTCGACAATGCCCTTGAACTCGCTCTCGCACCCTATGGGGAGGACGACGGGAACGGCGTTGGTGGCAAGCCTTTCGCGCATCATCTTGATGACATTTTGAAAGTTCGCTCCGTTGATGTCCATCTTGTTGACGAAAGCGATGCGGGGAACTTTGTAGGTGTTGGCCTGACGCCACACATTCTCCGACTGGGGTTCGACGCCGCCCTTGGCGCAGAACACCGCAACCGCTCCGTCGAGCACCCTCAGGCTTCTTTCGACTTCAACGGAAAAGTCGACATGTCCGGGGGTGTCGATGATGTTGATCTGATGACCCTTCCACACGGTGGTAGTGGCGGCGGAGGTGATGGTGATCCCCCTTTCGCGCTCCTGCACCATGTAATCCATGACCGCCGCGCCGTCGTGCACCTCACCGAGCTTGCGAATCATGCCCGTATAGAACAGGATACGCTCGGTTGTGGTCGTCTTGCCGGCGTCGATGTGAGCCATGATGCCGATGTTTCTGACCTTGTCCAGTGCGAAGTTACGCGGCATAGGAATTACCACCTGTAGTGTGCAAACGCCTTGTTGGCCTCCGCCATGCGGTGCATTTCGTCCTTCTTCTTGACTGCGCCGCCTGCGAGGTTGTAAGCGTCCATGAGCTCGCCCGCAAGCCTTTCCTTCATGGTCTTCTCACCCCTCTTTCTCGCAAAGGCGACGATCCAGCGGATTGCCAGCGTCTGCCTGCGCTCGGGACGGATTTCCATAGGAACCTGATAGGTCGAGCCGCCAACCCTTCTCGCCTTGACTTCGAGCATGGGCATAGCGTTTTCGAGAGCCTTGTTGAAGACATCGATTGCCTCCGCTCCCAGTTTCTTTGATGCAATATCAAATGCCTCGTAGACGATGGTCTGCGCGGTACCCTTCTTGCCGTCGAGCATAATCTGGTTGATGAGCTTGGTCACAACCTTGCTGCCGTAAACGGGATCGGGCAGAACATCTCTTTTGGGCACGCCACTTCTTCTTGGCATAGTAACCTCCTTGGGAAAATGTGATTATTTGGGGCGTTTTGCGCCGTACTTGGACCTGGCTTGCTTTCTCTTTGCAACGCCTGCCGTATCCAAGGTGCCGCGGATGATGTGATAACGCACACCGGGCAAGTCCCTGACTCTGCCGCCTCTGATAAGAACAACACTGTGCTCTTGCAGGTTGTGGCCGATGCCGGGGATATAGATGGTTCCTTCCTGACCGTTGACGAGGCGAACTCTCGCGATCTTGCGGAGCGCGGAGTTAGGCTTCTTGGGAGAAGTCGTCGTCACCGAGAGGCAGATGCCGCGTTTTTGCGGGCACTGTCCCATGATAGGGGTCATGGATTTCTTAACCTGTCTTTCCCTGCCCTTCCTGATAAGCTGATTGATGGTTGGCATTCTTGTTCCTCCTGTGTTATTTCCGAATGTACCTGCTTCAACCCAGTGCAAGTGCAATCACATCTTCGCTTCCCCCGTCCCGATTCCGACGGCGGCAGCCCCCACTTCGATGCCGCACACTCTGCCCAGCCATGCCATGTTCGGTGCAAAGCGGACTTCGATGCCGGCATACTCCGCGGCGGCGACCACCCTCTCCTTCAAGGCGGGTTCCGCATCCTCGGCGACGACCACACACCCGACCGTCCCCTCGGAGACACCCCTCAAAACTTGTTTTGTCCCGACAACTTTCGAGGAGATTGTAAGCAATTTTTCAAGTTCGTTTTCTCTGCTCATACTTTTTCTTTACAAGCTAAAAACAGCTCGCGGTTACGCAAGCCTAATCATATTATCAACTATCGACGGCGATGTCAAACGAAATGAGGGAAGTTGCGCCAAAAAAATTCCCTTATATAAATTATAACAAGATCTGTCTCTTATACACATCTCCGAGC
>USEV01000047.1 GCA_900553825.1 uncultured Eubacteriales bacterium | reverse complement strand
GTTGGGCGAAATGCTCAACAGGGCGCCGAAATCCTCGACGTTGGCGTCGCCGAAGTTGAAGTCCTCGTCGATCTCGTTGTCCTGCGGGATGCCGTCGATCACGATCAGCGGTTCGTTGCTGGCTGAAATGGATCGTGTCCCACGGATACGAATCGAAGTCGTGGCGCCCGGTTCGCCCGTGGTGGACATGATGTCGGCGCCGGCAACGCGGCCCTGCAGCGCTTGGTCGACGGACAGCACCGGGAGGTCCTTTACGTCGGAGATTTTGATGTTGGCCACCGAACCCGTGGCGTCGCCCTTCTTCACCGTTCCGCCGGGCGTCGCGCTCTTGACAGAGGCGACGATGACATCGCCGATGTTGCCGCTCCTGCGGAAAGACCCGCCGAGGACTCTGATGCACATGATTTCTTTTGCTCCGCTGTTGTCAGCGACTTTGAGTCTGGATTGTGGTTGTATCATGTTGCCCTCCTTACTTCGCCTTCTCGATTATCTCGACAAGACGCCAGCATTTCTCCTTGGAAAGAGGACGCGTCTCCGCCACAAGGACCTTATCGCCCACTCTGCACTCGTTGTTCTCGTCGTGCGCCTTGAGCTTCTTGGTGCGGCTGACAATCTTCTTGTACAAGGGATGTTTCACGCGCTCGTTGATGGCAACGACGATGGTCTTGTCCATCTTGTCGCTCACCACGACGCCCACTCTTTCTTTTCTCAGATTTCTTTCCATATCGTCCTCCGATGCGCCTTACTTGTTCTCTTCCGCAGCGCGGGCGAGTTCCCTCTGGCGGATGACGGTCTTGACGCGGGCGATATCCCTGCGCGTTTCGACCAGCACCATGGGGTTGGTGAGCTGATTGGTCGCGTGCTTGAAGCGGAGGAAAAACAGCTCCGACTTCAATTCGTTGAGCTTGTTCTGAAGCTCTTTATCCGACATTTCCAAAACTTGTTTAGCTTTCATTCTTCACCGCCTTCGGCTTCGAGTTCCGCCTTCGACACGCACTTGCACTTGACGGGCAGTTTGTGCATTGCAAGACGCAAAGCCTCTCTTGCTATCGGTTCTTCGACACCGGCTATCTCAAACATGACGCGACCGGGCTTGACCACTGCTACCCAGTACTCGGGAGCGCCTTTACCGCTACCCATACGGGTCTCGGCGGGCTTCTTGGTCACGGGCTTGTGGGGGAAGATGTCCACCCACACCTTTCCGCCTCTGCGGATGTATCTCGTCATTGCGACACGCGCGGCTTCAATCTGATTGGAGGTTATCCAGCCCGGCTCGAGAGCCATGAGACCGTATTCACCGTATGCCACCTTGTTGCCTCTTCCCGCTTTGCCTTTCATTCTGCCGCGGAATTGACGACGCCTTTTAACACGCTTGGGCATCAACATAATCAATTACCTCCTTCGAGCGGGTTTTTGCCGAGCACCTCGCCCTTGTATATCCAGCATTTGACGCCGATTGCGCCAAATGTGGTGTGTGCGGTCGCTACGCCGTAGTCGATGTCCGCACGGAGCGTCTGAAGAGGAATGGAACCCTCGTGATAGGTCTCGCTCCTCGCGATTTCCGCACCGTCGAGTCTGCCCGAAACCTTGGTCTTGACGCCCTTTGCGCCCGCCTTCATCGCCTTTGCCATCGCCTGCTTCATGCTGCGACGGAAAGAGGCTCTGTTCTCGAGCTGCTTGGCAATCCATTCTGCCGCAAGCTGCGCATCCGCGTCGAAGTGTTTGACTTCCATGATGTTGATGCTGACCTTCTTGCCGGCGGAGGTGAGCTTTTGCACCTCTTTCATGATCTCTTCGACGCCTGCGCCGCCCTTGCCGATGAGGAGTGCGGGACGCGCGGTGTGGATGTTCACGACCACTTTGTCCGCCGCTCTCTCGATGGTGATCTTGGAGATCGCGGTGTCATAGTATTTCTTCTTTATGAACTTACGGATTTTGTCGTCCTCGACGAGGTTGTCCGCAAAGTTCTTCTTGTCGGCGTACCACTTCGCCTCCCAGGGCTTGATGATACCGATTCTGAGTCCGTTGGGGTCGACTTTCTGTCCCATTTCTACCTCCTTATGCGTTCACGCTGTCGAGTACGACGGTGATGTGGCTGGTGCGCTTGTTGATGCGGAACGCTCTTCCCTGCGCCCTGGGCATGATGCGCTTGAGCGTGGGGCCTTCGTTTGCATAGCACTCTGCCACGACGAGGTCGTTTCTGGACAGATTCTGGTTGTTCTCGGCGTTCGCCACGGCGCTGTTGACGAGCTTGAGGAGCACTTCGCTTGCCGCCTTGGGCGTGTTCTCGAGAATGGCCAGTGCCTCGTTGACGGGCTTGCCTTTGATGATGTCGAGCACGACTCTGACCTTGAAAGGAGAAATCCTCACGAACTTTGCAGTTGCTCTGGGCCTCATGTCCGCCTTCGCACGGCGGTCGAGAGCCTTATGTTTGCTTCTTGTAGCCATAGTTCCTCCTATCTCTTACCCGTGGTCTTGTCGCCCGCGTGACCTCTGAAGGTGCGTGTGGGAGAAAATTCGCCGAGCTTGCAGCCGACCATATCCTCGGTGATGTAGACGGGCACATGCTGACGGCCGTTGTGGACGGCGATGGTGTGACCGACCATCTCGGGGAATATCGTCGAGGAGCGCGACCAGGTCTTCACGGGACGGATATCTCCGCTCTCGTTCATTGCGATTATTCTTTTCATAAGCCTTTCTTCCACGAAAGGTCCTTTTTTGACGCTTCTGCTCATTTCGTCCTCCCTACTAGTTCACGCGCTTGATGATGAACTTGCTCGTGGTGTTCTTCTTCTTCCTGGTCTTGTAACCAAGAGTGGGCTTGCCCCAGGGAGTGACAGGAGAAGGCATACCGATGGGGGATTTGCCCTCGCCGCCGCCGTGGGGGTGATCACAGGGGTTCATCACGACGCCGCGCACGGTGGGACGAATGCCCATGTGACGCGTCTTGCCCGCCTTGCCGACTCTGACGATCTCGTGATCGAGGTTGCCGACCTGGCCGATGGTGGCTCTGCAACGGGCGAGGACATACCTCATCTCGCCGCTGGGCATACGCAGTGTGGCGTATCTGCCCTCTTTTGCCATGAGCTGTGCGGAATTGCCCGCCGCCCTCGCGATCTGACCGCCTCTGCCGGGCTGAAGCTCGATGTTGTGCACCATGGTGCCGACGGGAATTGCGGAAAGGGGAAGGGCGTTGCCGACCTTGATGTCCGCGTCTTCGCCGCTCACGACGGTGTCACCGACGGTGAGACCGAGAGGAGCGAGGATGTATCTCTTTTCGCCGTCTGCATAGTGAAGCAGAGCGATGTTTGCGGAACGGTTGGGGTCGTACTCGACCGTGGCGACCTTTGCGGGCACGCCGTCCTTGTTGCGCTTGAAGTCGATGATGCGGTATTTGTTTCTGTTGCCGCCGCCGATGTGACGCACGGTAATCCTGCCGGTTGCGTTCCTGCCGCCCGTCTTGTTGAGGGACACGAGCAGGGAGCGCTCGGGAGTGGAGGAAGTGATTTCCTCAAAGGCGGAGACCGTCATGAAACGGCGCGCGGGAGAAGTCGGTTTGTATTTCTTGATAGCCATTTTCTCTCTCCTTATGCCATGCTCTCGAAGAACTCGATAGCCTTGCTGTCGGCTGTCAGGGTGACGATCGCCTTCTTGAAGGAGGAAGTCCTGCCCTCGTGGCGACCCATTCTCTTGACCTTGCCGTCGTAGTTTGCGGTGTTGACTTTTGCGACTTTCACGCCGAAGATCTCTTCAACTGCCGCCTTGATCTGCGTCTTGTTCGCAGTGCGCGCGACCTTGAATGTATATCTCTTCTCGGGGATCCCATCATAGCTCTTCTCGGAGAGGATGGGGGAAATGATGATGTCGTATGCCGTCATTTGGATGCCTCCTCAAGCTTCTTCAACGCACCCTTGGTGAGCACGAGGTTGCGGGTTGCCACGATGTCGTAGACGCTGAGCAGCCTCACCTCTTCGAGAGAGACGGTGGGGATGTTCCTGGAAGCGCGTGCTGCGAGCTCATCGTATTCCTCGACCACGAAAAGGGTCTTGCCGCCGAGTTTGAGAGCGTCGACCGCCTCCGCGACGAGCTTGGTCTTGGGCTCGGCAAGCGCGAACTTGTCAAGCACGGTGACTTCCTCGCGGCGAATCTTCTCGGAAAGCGCGGAATAGAACGCGGCTTTTTTCATGTTCTTGTTGATTTTCTGGGAGAAATCGCGGGGCTTTTTGGCAAAGACCACGCCGCCGCCCGTGTACTGGGGTGCGACGATGCTGCCCTGACGGGCACGGCCGGTGCCCTTCTGACGATAAGGCTTCGCGCCGCCTCCGCGCACTTCGGTGCGGGTGAGCGCGCTCATCGTGCCCTGACGCTTGTTGGCAAGCTGCGCGACGACAACCTGATGGATGAGTGCCTCGTTGTACTCGCAGTTGAAAATCGCGTCGCTGACTTCTATCGTGCCTGCGGACTTACCCGCCATGTTCACAACTTTCAGTTTCATATCTACCTCCTCAGCCTCTCACGGCGTTGCGGACGACGACCACGCCGCCCTTGGGGCCGGGAACTGCGCCCTTGACGAGCAAAAGGTTGCGGGCTTTGTCAACGCGTGCGACGGTGAGATTGCGCACCGTAACCTTCTCGTGACCCCACTGCCCTGCCATGTGCTTGTTCTTGAACACGCGGGAGGGAGAAGAGCACGCACCCATGGAACCGACGGAGCGGTGGATGGGGCCGGTACCGTGTGACATAGGTCCGATTCTGTGGCTGTTCCAACGCTGAATGACGCCGGAAAAACCGTGACCCTTGCTCGTGCCGGTGACATCGACTTTCTCACCTTCGGTGAACATATCGCAGGTCAGTTCCTGCCCGAGCTCGTAGCCCGCGCAGTTTGCGAAACGCAGTTCACGAAGATACTTCTTGACGGTGACGCCCGCCTTCTTGAAATGCCCGGCAACGGGCTTGTTGACTCTGGTTTCCTTGATGGCTCCGAAACCGACTTGCACGGCGTCGTATCCGTCGTTCTCAACGGTCTTGAGCTGCACCACGGTGCAGGGACCCGCTTCGACAACGGTGACGGGGATAACCTTGCCGTCCGCCGTGAAGATCTGGCTCATGCCGAGTTTCTTTCCGATGATTGCTTTATCCATGTAAAGTTCATCCTCCTTTTATTTCGCTCAGAGTTTGATGGAGATGTCAACACCGGCGGGAAGGTCGAGCTTCATGAGGGAATCGACCGTCTTGGAAGTGGGGTTGAATATGTCAATCAAACGCTTGTGGGTACGAAGTTCGAACTGCTCGCGGCTGTCCTTGTCCTTGTGAGGGGCACGCAGAATGGTCACGATCTCTTTCTCGGTGGGAAGGGGGATGGGGCCCGAAACCTTGGTGCCCGTCTTCTTCACGGTCTCGACGATTTTCTCCGCGGAGAGGTCGATGAGATTGTGGTCATACGCCTTGAGCTTGATTCTTATTTTCTGTCCAGCCATTATTTAGCCTCCTAGATTATACACTCATCCGTGTGTGTCCTGTTTTTTGTTTCCGCCGAAAAATCGGCGAAAAACCCCGTGTCGCGAGGACACAGCGTGACAATGATATTATTTTGAAAAAAAATTGTCAAGCAAAATTCAGCGGAAATTCGGCTAATTTTCCAAAGTGGGCTTTGCCCTCCCCCGACTCCACAATATATTGTTATTTATGCGCACTATCTCTATATAAAGAATATAAAAGTGCGCGCGGGAAAACGCGCGTGCCGCGCGGCACGGAAGGGTGACAGGGGCGCGCGCTTTCGGGCACGGAGGCGCGCCCCGCCGGACGGGAGGCGCCCCGTCGGGAGCGTCTTTTTCCGCAGGCGATGCATACTCCCGAAATAAATTCGGAAAAATTGCAAATCGGGGTGCATTTTCGTTGACATCGGCGGTGCGGTTACATATAATCATATCGACACCGAAAGTAACGATATAATTTATATCGATATTTTTGGGAGCGATTGCGAATCGGAGAAGTTATGGCGGAAAACGACAGGTCCATTTCAATGGCGACTCTCGAGCGTATGCCCGGCTATCTGCGCTATCTCAAGCGGAGAGAGGCGGAGGGTCAGGAATACATCTCGTCGGTGGGGCTCGCCGAGGTCATGCAGGAAAATCCCGCCGTCGTGAAAAAGGACCTCTCCATGGCGGTGGTGAGCGAGGGAAAGCCCAAAATCGGCTACTACATCCCCGACCTCATCCGCGACATCGAGAGCTTCATGGGATACGACAAGGAAAAGGAGGCCGTGCTCGTCGGGGCGGGAAAGCTCGGACAGGCACTTCTCGGTTACGGCGGGTTCGAAAAATACGGCCTGAGCATAGTTGCGGGCTTCGACACCGACCCGGAGCTCGTCGGCAAGGAGATTCACGGCAAGAAAATCCTGCCCGCGGAGAGGCTTTTCAGCACCATAAAGCGGCTGGACATCAAAATCGCGGTGCTCACCCTGCCCGCGTCGG